>JAHZHV010000141.1:1320-2420 GCA_019420085.1 Christensenella sp. | reverse complement strand
TTGAACAGACCAAAAATGGCCGTCGGCTTCTGCCTGCCATTTTGCATACGCACGCACCGCTTGATCTTATCATGATCATGTTGGGGACAAACGACTTAAAGTCGCGATTCAATGTCAATGCCTATGAAATTGCCAAGGCACACGCACGCCTGGGCGAACTTGCGCAGCGTCTCAGTGCCGCGGATCATCCTAGCGGCATCCCTGCACAGATTCTTCTGATTTCACCAATTCTGGTCGGCCCCGGCATGGCGGATTCCTCCCCATTTCGCTTTGAATTTGGGCAGCGCGCCGTCGACCTGTCGCGTGAACTTGCCGGATATGTGGCGCAGTTTGCTGCACAGGACGGATTTTACTTTTTTGACGCTTCAACGGTTGCTGCACCTTGCACGGCGGACAGTCTGCATCTTGATGCGGATGGACACGCCGCACTCGCGCAAGCATTGACACAGAAGGTTCGTCAGATTCTGGAATAAGGATCTGACCCTTGTGTTTTCCCGTTATCCCTGCGCTGCTTCCCCCTTTGCGGGAAGCCGGCGCTTCTTTTTTTGCCCCTGAAAACGTGCGTACAGTGCTGAAAGCAGAAATGCTGCAAGGTTTGTCAAAACAATGCTGGCGCCCGTCGGCGTCGCAGCGGCAAATGAAAGCAAAAGTCCCGTCACAAAACAGGTTACAGATACAATTGCCGCCGCCGCCACAACTGCGCGATAGCTGCTGCACAGGCGCATTGCAGTCAGCGCCGGAAAAACGATGAGACTTGAAATCAGCATGGCGCCCATCATGCGCATGCCAAGCACTACCGTAATTGCCGTAAGAACCGCTAAAAGCGTATTGTATCGCCGCACACATACTCCGCTTGCCGCAGCGAATGCCTCATCAAACGTAACGGCAAACATGCGATTGAAAAATACGATAAACAATACAAGTACAACAGCGCACAAGCCCACACTGAGCCATACGTCGCTCTGCGTCATGGCAAGAATGCTGCCGAACATGTAGTTCAAAACATCTGTATTCATGCCCGAAGAGATGGAAACTGCCGTCACACCAACGGCCAAAGAACTTGTGGCAATCAAAGCAACGGCTGAATCGCCGCGTAAAAC
>JAHZHV010000141.1:0-1310 GCA_019420085.1 Christensenella sp. | reverse complement strand
TGCTTTCCTGCAATCGAAGCAATACAAGCGCAGCAAGTACGACAACAGGAATTGCAACAGCAAGCGGCGCAATGCCAAGCGCCATCGCAACGGCCAGCGCACCGAAACCGACATGCGACAATCCGTCACCGATCATGGAATATCGCTTCAGCACGAGACTGACGCCAAGAAGCGCCGAGCACAGCGAAAGCAACACACCACCAAGCAGGGCACGCGTCATAAAGGCGTAGGAAAACACTTCATATAACCACTGCATTACTGTGCATCACCTTCCAAAAAAGCTTTTCCGCATGCGCTTTGGCAATACGCCTGCGTTGTACCAAAAAAGACAGGTTCATGGTTTAGATGCAGAATATGATCGGCATACTGCACGGCGGATTTGACATCATGCGAAACCATAACGACGCTCATGCCCCGCGCGCGGTTTTCCTGCGCAATAATTCGATACATCTGTTGTGTAACAAGAGGATCAAGACCTGCCGCCGGTTCGTCCAGCACAAGCATTTGCTGCGCGGCGCAAAGCGCCCGTGCCAACAGCACGCGCTGCTGCTGACCGCCCGAAAGAGCCCGGTAGCTGCAGCGGGCAAGATCTTCAATTTCCAAAAGCTGCATCTTGCTTTTTGCCAGCTGACGCTGCACACGCCCATGGAAAAATGCACGCGTTCCGGAAAGCACAACTTCCTGCACGCTGGCTGGGAAATCGCGCTGCATCTGCGTCTGCTGCGGCAGATAACCGATCATGCTGCGTGTCAGGCCGCCGCAGAGTGAAACGCTGCCTGCACAAGGCGCCTTCAATCCCACAATTCCCTTAACCAGCGTGCTTTTCCCAGAACCGTTCTGTCCTACGATGCACAGATATTCACCCCGATGCAGGCAAAATGTAATGTCTTTTGAAACCTGCCTTCCTTCGTAGGAAAACGCTGCATGATCACATCGAAGTACCGTCTCGCTCACCCCAGCGCCTCCTTTAGGGAGGCAACGTTTTTCTGCATGAGCGAAAGATACGTTTCTCCATTTTCCAGATCCTGGGCGCTGATATTATGACACGCATAAAATGTCAGCACTTTCGCGCCTGAAGCCTGTGCAATCGTCTGCGCAATATCCGTATTGCTCAGTTCCACACAAAATACAACCGGAACATCATTTTGCCGGACATAATCAATTAAATCTGCCACCGCTGATGCATTGGGTTCGGTCTGCGCTGCACAGCCCGGATACGCCGCCTTGTAGTCAAGTCCATAGCAGTGCGCAAAATAAAGCAATGGGAACCGATCTCCAAAGACAAGCGTCTTTGTCTCTGCCTCCTGGAC
>JAHZHV010000140.1 GCA_019420085.1 Christensenella sp. | reverse complement strand
GTGGAAAAAGCGAAGAACAGCATGCAAATCGCAACAAATGCATTGCCGAACGCACCAAACGCACCACTGAAGGCAGCCTGTGCAAGATCAGCGCCATCCAACGCACCTGCAACGCCGCTTTGCAGTTTGCCCGACGTCAGGATGACAAGCGCCGTCATCGTCAGCACAACAAATGTATCAATAAATACACCCATCATCGCCACCAAGCCCTGCTGCTGCGGACGCTCGACCTTGGCAAGTGCATGCGCATGCGGCGTGGAACCCATACCCGCTTCATTGGAGAACAGTCCGCGTGCCACACCAAAGCGCATTGCTTCACGCACGCCAATGCCAACCGCACCACCCAGCACCGCCTGGGGATTGAATGCAGCCACAAAAATAGAACGCAGTGCGGGCAGCAGCTGTGCATGATTGATACACAGAATCACAAGACAACCCACCACGTAGAAACACGCCATGACCGGTACGATCTTTTCTGTAAATGATGCAATGCGCTGTACACCGCCCAAAAAAATAAAACCGGCAATCAGCGCACAGGCGATACCAACAATCCAGGCAGGCACGCCAAAAGCATTCTGAAAGGATGTCGCAATGGAGTTACACTGTACCATATTGCCTGTAAAACCAAGCGCAAAAATAATTGCAAGTGAGAAAAAGCCGGCCAGTGCCTTACCAAATTTTCCGCGAAAAACACTTTTAATATAGTAAATTGGTCCTCCGGTAACCTGTCCGTCGGCATCGACAGTTTTATACTTCTGCGCCAGAACCGCTTCACCATAGATTGTGGACATACCGAAAAATGCGGAAAGCCACATCCAGAAAATCGCACCAGGACCACCGGAATACAGCGCTGTCGCGCATCCGACAATGTTTCCTGTGCCAACCTGCGCCGCAATTGCCGTGGTCAATGCCTGGAAGGAACTCATTCCGCTTTTTCCGGCTTTTTCGCCCCTCAAACGAATACCGCCAAAAAGCATTCGCATTGCCTGCGGAAATCTGCGCACCTGTACAAAGCGCGTACGAATGCTGAAAATAATGCCTGTGCCAACCAGCAAATACAGCAAAATACTGTTCCACACAATTCCGCTGAGCTTGTCTACAAGCGCCGCCAACTGATCTGCCATAACCACTTCTCCTCTTTCTGCTAAAAAGCCAATTCCGCAAAGAGCATAACAAAAGGCGGGTCGCCCGAAACGCACGCAACCCGCCGCAGAAAAAGTACCGGCCAGTGTAAATCACACTGCCGAATCATCTGCCTGTTTCCGCTCTGTGTCCTTTTGCCTGAGAGATTAGCGGCCAACGCCGCGTTGCCCCTTCGGCACGCATCGCCTGCGATTCTCCACAGCGACATCCACGCACAGTCCTTATCCCCTATTTTGGGAACGCCTGAGAGTGTCATTCCTTCGGCAAGTCACAATGACTTTTTCCTGCACGTTTCCTCTGTCATATTCATTTGCCGATTCACTATAGCATAGCAATGCATTGGATGCAAGCCTTTAACCTCGACAAAAACATGGTTTTATCTTGACATTTTTTATCGTGGCTGGTATTCTGCATTCAGGAATTTTATATAAGGAGTGTTTTTATGGAGAATCATACGCCCCAATCACAATCCAACGGAAAAGCCATTGCTTCTCTTGTTTTGGGCATTATCGCTGTCGTAACCTTATTTTTTGGCACGTTTGCCTGGATTGGCGTAATCTGTGGCATTGTCGGCCTGATTCTGGGCGCACAGGCGCGTAAAGAAACCCCGTGCGGAATGGCTACAGCCGGCTTTGTGCTGAGCCTGATTGCCGTTATTTTGTGCGCGCTTACATTTGTTGCCTGCATTGCATGTGTGGGTGCACTTAGTGCAGCAGCTGCAACGGTGTAAGAATCCGTAAATTATAGAAGAATCAAGAACGGGGACAGGCGGTAAATACCGTCTGTCCCCGCACTTTTGAGAACAATGCGAGGTTTTTTGTGTTTCCTTATCTTTCTATCGGTTCGCTGCGACTTCCTATGTACGGGCTTTTGATCGTGCTGGGCACAATAATTGGCATCGGTATCGCTATGCTGCGCGCCAAACGCATGGGTATCCATTCACAAGATATCTGCTTTTGTGCCGTGTACGCAGGTGTCGGTACATTTATTGGGGCGAAACTGCTGTATCTGATCACAATTCTGCCACAACTTTATACAACACTGCCTACACTGTTGCAGCATCCCCAAGCAATCAGCGTACTGCTTGGACAGGGTTTTGTATTCTATGGCGGGTTCATCGGCGCTGTACTGGGCATACGCGCTTATACACGCCGTTATCACCTTAATTTCTGGCAACTGACAGATCTCATGATCGTCAGCGTACCGCTGATTCATGCATTCGGCCGTCTTGGGTGCTTTTGTGCCGGCTGCTGCTGGGGCCGGCCAATGCCGCAGCCATGGGGTCTGTACTTTTCCGCTTCCACGGTAGCTCCCCATGATATAGCGCTGTTCCCCATACAGCTTCTGGAAGCGATGCTGAATCTGATTCTATTTTTTACATTATTGGTTTTTGCCTCAAAGCCCCGTAAACCCGCGCTTATCAGCACAATATACGTCTGCGCCTACGGCATACAGCGCTTCGCATTGGAATTTTTCCGTGCTGATGCTGCGCGCGGCATACTTTTGGGTCTGTCCACATCGCAGTGGATCTGCATACTGTTAATCCCCACAGCACTGTTTGCTCTGCGCATCGCACAGCGTAAAGCGCCCCACTTCACTTTATAAAGCTGTCTGATGCGGATAAAAGAGCCTTCGATATCGATATTTCCACCGATATACTCGAAGGCTCTTTTTTGATTCACATTTTTTGCACCCTACGCTCAGTCATGTTTGGCAATTCCATACAGCAGCATATCCAGCAGACGTTCCGTACATTGACGCAATGCCTGCGATTGCGACATATCCTGCACGCCATTCATACGCAGCATCGTCCAGAATACAAACTCCACACTCTCCAAATAACGCGTTGCTTCCTGTTTGGTAATGCCATCGCGCAAACCAACCGTATTTACTACATGCGCCATAAAATGCGCGTTAGCCTGCGCCAAAGGTTTCCTCATCTTCGCAATTTCCGGTACAAGCTGTGGTGGCGCATGAAACATCGCATTTTCAAAGACACATTTTTCAAGCGGATGCTCTGCAAAAAACGCATCCCGCAGCAGGAAATAATCCCGAATCCGTTCACTGCTGTCGCATGCATAAAGCTGTGGCAAATGCGCATCCAGATACTGCGCCAACGCACCAAACACCTGCGATGCGCAAGCCAGAAACAACGCATCTTTCCCAGCATAATAGTGGTACATCAACCCTTTGGAAATCCCATGCCGGGTACAGATACGTTCCACTGAAACAGCTGCATAGTCCGCCGTACCAAACTCCTGCATTGCCGCATCCAGTATTTGCGCCCTGCTTTTTCTTGTCCTTTCACTCTGTTTCACAGGCAAGCCCCCCTCGCGCGGATAACATCATTATAGCAGGTTTTATCCCTTGCGTGCGCTTGCTGCATTTACATCACGTGTATAAGACGGAATCTCTCCCGCCCACTGGAATCCCTTTTTTGCAAGGTAAACCGCAATAACCTCATTGATGACTGCCGCAGCCGCAATGGTTCCCTGTACAATCGAAGCTGCCTGCGAATTTGCCCCGCTCAAAACCGATACGGCAATTCCCGTAAAAACCAGCGAAACACCCGAATGTGGCAAAAGCGTAAATCCAAGATACCGCCGTACACTCTGCGGCGCTCCCGTCATTACTGCACCCGCATATGCACCGCTATACTTGCCAACAGCACGCGCTGCAATATACATAAAAGTATACATCCCCGCTCCCAGAATTAAATGATAGTCAAGCGGTGCTCCAAGATTCAGGATAACAAGGATAAAAGCAATGCCAATCGCAGGATTCAGTTTTTTCATAACAGCATTGAGTTTTTCTTCCTCGATCATGTTTGCAAAGACGGCCGACAGCGCCATACCTACCAACATGCAGTTAATGATCTGTGCATGTAAAACAAATTCATTTAACAGTTTTGCAGCAACCGCGCCAAGAACTACACCGGCAAGTGCCACCGCTACGCAGGCATTGGTTCCTTTGATTCGCCGCATCAGCCAACCGACGCCGACACCAAACAGCGCACCAAGCGGCAGCGGCAAAAATACAAGTATCAAAATTAAAATCACCGAGGTTTGTGCCTGTGAGATATGCGCACTTACAAACGCCATAACCGTAAAAAAGATTGCTGCACCGATTAGATCATCCAACGCCGCCAGCGGGATCAATATTCGCGTCACCGGTCCGGATGTCTTCAATTCATTAACAATGGATAACGACGGCGCAGGCGCAGTGGCAAGCGCAATCCCCCCCAGTACAAATGCAAGATAGATTGGTACATCGCAAAAAGAAAAAACAACTGCAAATACGACGCTGACGGCGGCAAATGTTGCCACGGATTCCATGATCGTCGTCACCAGAATTTGACTGCCGGCACGTTTCATCTTTTTCCAGATTAATTCCGTACCGATCATTAACCCCACCAGACAAGCCAACAAATCCTGCATCGTGTTGTACCATCCGGCTTCCAGAAGCGATTCATTAAGCACGTTGCCAAGATGCGGTCCCAATATCATTCCCGTAATCAACCATCCAAGAATTGCCGGCAGCTTTAACCTGGCTACCAGTTTCCCAACAAAATACGCAATCACAACACATAGCAGCAAACGAATGATTTCCATATATTCTTTCTCCTTTTTAAAAAGTAGACGGTATCGTCTACTTTTATATTGTAGCACGAATCCCATTTGCTGCGATTAGGATTGCATAAAAGTCAGCCAAAAACACAAGCGGGCCGCTCCGGATTCGGAGCGGCCCGCTTGTTATGATGGGGT
>JAHZHV010000014.1 GCA_019420085.1 Christensenella sp. | reverse complement strand
AACGGCATGACGGTATTGTATATAAAAGAAGACCCACAGTCTGTATTGAATCTGCGAAATGTTCAGATTCGCATCGATAAGGAATTTGAAGGGCTTTGCGTACCGCGCCGGGCATTGTATGAGAAGGATGGACAGCCGGGCGTGTATCGCCTGGAGGGAGAGGACCGCATTTTTGTACCGGTTACGGTACTGGCACGCGATAGGGATGATGTTGCCGTCCTTTCTTCGCAGCTGCGTGTGGGGGATCGTATTTTGCTCAAGTAAAGGGGGATAACCGGATGACAGAGATATCGCAACAACAGGCGATGCGCGAGCAGATTGCGCACAATATTGCTTGCGTGAAAAAGAAAATTCAAGCTGCAGCCGCACGTGCGGGACGCGATGAAAATGAAGTTACACTGATTGCTGTGACCAAAACGGTTGATGCGCAGACGGCGTCTTATGCTGTGGATGCCGGTGTGCGAAATGTAGGCGAAAACCGCGTTCAGGAGTACCGTGATAAAAGGGAAAAGCTGGATTCGCAAATAAACGTGCATTTTATTGGACAATTACAGAGAAATAAGGTAAAATATATCGTATCCGATGTCGCGTACATTCATTCTGTGGACAGGCTCTCGCTTGCACAGGAAATTGCACGCCGTGCCGAACAGGCAAATCGGCCGGTTAATGTGCTGATTGAGGTGGCGTTTGACGCGGATGAGAATCGTGGTGGTGTAGCGCCGGAGGCATTGCATAAGCTTGCCTTCGCGGTACAGGCTTTGCCGCGGTTGAATTTATGTGGTTTGATGTGCGTGGCGCCCCTCGGCGCGACGGCGCAGCAGACACGCGATTGTTTTGCGTCCCTTCGGCATATGCGCGATGCGTTGGTGCGTGAGGGACTGCATTTGCCGCATCTTTCCATGGGGATGAGCGGCGATTATGAAATCGCGGTCGAGGAAGGCGCGACGTTTGTGCGTGTGGGCACGAGTATTTTCGGCCCGCGCATGAGATGACGTACGCGGCGAAGAAAGGAGCAGAAGCACAGGCATGAAAAAAGGCGGAGTCATCTCCAAATTCCTGGAAGCAATGGGAATTATGGTAGAGACGGTTGAAGACGGCGCCTACGACGCAGCGAAGGACTACGACGATTACGCCGGACCCCCGCAGGACGATTACGAGCAGCAGCCGTATCAGCAACAGCCGCAGCAGCAGGCACCGCAGCCAACGTACGAACCGACAGTAGATGAATCGTACACACAGCCGCAGGAGCCTGTGCAGGAAAGCGGTTATCGCACACGCCGCTCCGTTGCTGCCGAAAATACCCATAAAGCGCGCGAGACGCGTGCGCAGAAAGGAAACGTGATCAATATGCATAATCAGTCCGCCGCGCAGGCGCAACCCATGCGCAGCACTACGGGGGCGCCGTCGATGTCAGTGCTCGTGTATCGCCCTTCGTCGTTTGAAGATACACAGAAAATTATTGACAATGTCAAGGCGCAGCGTCCGGTTATTGTGAATCTTGATGCGCTCGATGTAGATGAGGCCCAGCGTTCTTTGGACTTTATCAGCGGTGCAAGCTATGCGCTCAATGGTACGGTATTTAAAGTGGCAAGCAGCATTTTTGTCCTTGCGCCTTATAATATTGATATTACCGGCAACATCCAAAACGAGATGTATCCGGAGGCAGAGGACGATTATTATGATGACGGTTTGTTGAGGTAAAGTGCGTTGAATACGGTTATGCTGGCGGTTCTGCAGGGCATTATGATGTTTCTGGAAGTACTGTGCTGGCTGATTCTTGCAAACAGCATACTTTCGTGGGTTATGCCTATGAGTAAAGTGCATGACTTTACCCAACGGTTATGTGAACCGCTGCTGCGTCCGTTCCGTGGTCTGTCGCAGAAGATGACGCGCGGGCGTATGCCGGTGGATTTTTCACCCACGCTGGCGATTTTGGCCATGCTTGTATTGACGCTTGTGCTTTCATCCGTTGCATCGATGCTGTGATGAAAAAAGACGTATACAATGCAGTGCATTTGTGTTAAAATGAATATAGAGTATTTCCGTAAAAGGAGAGGGAAAGACTATGCCGTTTGATCCGTCGATCATTATTGATAAACAGTTTGTCACAGCATTTCGTGGCTATGATACCGTGGAGGTGGATGAATTTCTGGAGGAGCTTCTTCAGGAATTTCGGGCCATGTCGGATGAATTGATGCGCGCTCGCCATGAAGTTGAGACGCTGCAGGAACAAATTGCCATGTTCCAGGTGATGGAGGATACAATGAAATCCTCTTTGTCCTCTGCGCAGCGCACGGCGGACAAGGTGTTGGAGAATGCGCATCGTGAGGCAGAACTGATTACACGCCGCGCACAGCTTCAGGCAGACAAGGAA
>JAHZHV010000139.1 GCA_019420085.1 Christensenella sp. | reverse complement strand
CAATAAAGTCAACGATTCCCTGTCCTCCTTCGGGCAGAAGGTATCCGCCTTCTTCTCCGGTGTCGCCGACTTCTTCCGCGGCCTCTTCGGCGGCGGACAGCAGCAGTAAAAAAACAGCGCCGTTAAAAAAAAGAACAAAACTGCAAAACCGTCCGCAGCGCCGATGCGCTGCGGGCTTTTCTATGCAAACGTTTTTTTCCGTTCCAAAAACACAAAATAAAAAAACGCCTGCCGGCGCAGTGCGGACATGGGCCGCTCATGGAAACGCGGGTTCCAATATGAAATTTTATTTCAGTTTTTTATCGTTGGTTTTTTCATTCGCAAAAAAACTTCTTTTATAAAAAAATGCCGTTTTCCCTGCGTTTTTGCGCATAACCATTCTTTTTTTGCAAAAACATGTTGAAATTTTATTTCACAGGTGCTATCCTTACAACTGTCATGAAGCGGTCGCCTTTGGCGGCACACGGTTCAACATCATACAGACAAAAGGATGGGATACTGGCATGGAATTCAAAGGCTTTATGCTCGAGATGATTCGCTCCGAACTGGAGGACGCCGTCGGCGAAGAAAACGTCTCGTCAAAAAGCGCGGGCAAGCTTGCGCACGGCGTGGACTATTTCTGGATCAGCCGCATGTGGGCCGATCGCGGGCTGACGCCGCCGGAACCGGATTTTATCGTCCTGCCCGGCAGCGCGGAGGAAGTCAGCAAGGTACTCAAAATCGCCAACTACTATAAAATTCCCGTACACACCTGGGGCGGCGGCAGCGGCTCGCAGGGCGGCGCGCTGAGCATGGCCGGCGGCATTGCGCTGGACATCAAGCGCATGAACCGTCTGATCGAGATCGACGAACAGAGCCGCAGCATCACCGCCGAAAGCGGCATGATCTTCCAGCAGCTGGAGTGGTACGCAAACGAGCGCGGTTACTCGTGCATGCATATCCCCTCCTGCCTGACCTGCGGCACGATCGGCGGCGCGCTGGCGCACCGCGGGATCGGCATCATGTCCAGCAAATACGGCAAGATCGACGACATGTGCCTGAGCATGGAGGTCGTGCTGCCAAACGGCGACATTATCCACACGCTCCCCGTTCCCAAGCACGCCGCGGGACCGGACTTAAACCAGATTTTTATCGGTTCCGAGGGCACGCTGGGCGTCATTACCAAGGCGACGTTCAAGCTGTTTGAGCAGCCGGAAAACCGGCAGTTCCGCGCCTTCATGTTCCCGGATATGACAAGCGGCCTTGCCGCCGGCGCGGCGATCATGCAGAAGGTCAAGCCTTCGATCATGCGTCTGTTCGACGAGGCGGAGACCACGTCCATCATCAAGAAGATCATCGGCGTGGAGGAAAAAGGCAGCTTCATGAATCTGGCGCTGGAGGGCGACAAGCGCATCGTCGACATTGAAATGGAGATCGTCTGTGAAATCTGCGCCGCGCACGGCGGACGCGATATGGGCAGCGAGTACGGCGAAAAGTGGTATGAAAACCGCATTACGTTCTTCTATCCGGGAAACATCATGGACATCCCGCAGATGTTCGGCACGATGGATACCGTCGCCGATTACAAGCACATTGAAAAGATCTACTGGGCGATGAAAAACGCCATTGAATCGAACTTCCCCGGCGTGCGCTTCATCGCGCACTGCTCGCACTGGTACGAGTGGGGCACGATGATCTACGACCGCTTTATCATGGACAATCCGCCGCAGGATCCGCAGGAGGCCATCCGCCTGCACAACCGCATCTGGAATACGGGCGTGCGCGCGGCGATGGAAAACGGCGGCGTCATCAACGACCACCACGGCATCGGCTTAAAGCTCTCGCGCCTGATGAAGGAACAGTACGGGCCGGCCATGCAGGTCATCGAAGGCCTGAAAAAATCACTGGATCCCAACGGCATCATGAACCCCTATAAATTGGGTCTGTAACAGTCAGGAGGTCGCTGTCATGATTTCTCAGAAAGCTTTTGAAATTGCGGACGCCTGCCGCTTCTGCTGGATGTGCCGCCATATCTGCCCCACCGGCATCGCCTCCGGACGCGAGGAATACACGCCCCGCGCGCGCGGACTTTCCGTCTCCATGTACAAGCGCGGCATGCCCCTTGACGCGGACATCGCCGACGCCATCTTCTCCTGCGCGCTTTGCGGCGCCTGCTCCAACGACTGCGTCACGGGCTATGAACCGCCCGTGTTCATCCGCCAGATGCGCACCGAAGCGGTTGTGCAGAACCTCCTGCCGCCCGATGTATCCGCCGTGGTCGACCGCGCGCTGGACGGCGGCGATATCGTGACCAAAACCGCCGACAATACAAAGCTGCTTGCAAAGCTTGCGGCGCTGCCCGCGCAGGCGGACGTCGCCGTCGTGCTGGGCGAAACCGCCTGCAACCGCACGCCGGACAACGCGCTTTGCCTGTTGTCGCTGCTTGACAAGGCGGGCGTATCCTACTGCGTCGTGCGCGAAAAAAGCGGCGGCGCGCTCTACGATCTGATCGGCGATGTGGACGAAGTGCGCGCACAGGCCGCAGCCTGCGCCGCGGCGATTGAAAAGACCGGCGCCGGGACGCTCGTGGCGCTGGACTCCACCGACGCACGCACCTTCTGTCAGGAATATCCCGCCTGGGAGATTGCCCTTTCGGCAAAACCCGTGACGGCGACGGCGTATGTCTGGTCGCTGGTACAGGACAACAAACTGAAGGTTTCCCGCGCGGATATCGGCTGCGCCACCTATCAGGACCCCGACCACATCGTGCGCGATCTGGACGAGTCCGAACCGGCGCGCGCGCTGCTTGCCGCCATGCAGGTGCCCGTTTGTGAAATGTTCCTGCACGGCCGTCTTGCAAGAAGCTGCGGCAACGAAGTCCTCGATTCGTATCAAAGCGCGCTTTGCACGAAGATGGCGCGCATCCGGCTGGAAGACGCCGTGCGCACCGGCGCCGATACGCTTGTGACCGCCTGTCCGGTCTGCTTTGACATGCTCCGCCGCGTGGCGGATGACCGCATCCGGGTGCGCGACCTGTTCTGCATCCTGGACAGCGTCTGTTAACCGAACATCGATCCGCCGGCGACGCGCAGCCCGTTTTCTTCAAGGGCGCCTGTGCGCCGTCGGTTTTTCCCATCAGGCCGCCTGTGCGGCCGCGGAGGTGTAAGAAAACGTTATGAGCCTATCCTATCTTCTGGGCGTCGACTTCGGCGGCAGTTCTTCCAAGGCCACGCTGCTTTGTGAAAACGGCGACGTCGTCGCCACCGCCGTCACCGAATATCCGACCTATTATCCCCGCGACGGCTGGGCGGAACAGGACCCGGACGATTCCCTGCGCGCCTTTTTGCAGAACGTGCGCAAAGTGCTTGAAAAAAGCGGCGTCTCCCCGCAGCAGATCCGCGCCATTGCGCTGGACGGCGCGACGCATACGGCCGTGCTGCTGGATGAAGACGACCGCGTCATCCGTCCCGCCATCTACTGGACGGACCGGCGCGCGACGGCGGAATCCGACGAGCTGGTCGCGCAGTACAACGATCTTTTGATGCAGCTTTCCTACAATGCGCCAAGTCCGCTTTGGACGCTGCCGCAGCTGATCTGGCTGCGGCGGCATGAGCCGGAAAACTTCAAGCGCATTCACAAGGTTCTTTCCATGAAGGACTATGTGCGCTACCGCTTAAACGGCGACTTTGTCACCGACAGCATCGAA
>JAHZHV010000138.1 GCA_019420085.1 Christensenella sp. | reverse complement strand
CACCTTGATGGGATTTTCGCTCTTTTTAATCTTGGGCACGACGCGTCCGCCGACATACTCGGCAGAGAGCTTGTACACACCGCCCAGCGCGGGACAGCCGTCGCCGGTAATCATGCGCGTACCCACGCCCCATGTATCGATCCGCGCGCCCTGCATCAGAAGGTCCTGAATGACATACTCATCCAGATCGCTGGAAGCGCAGATCAGCGCATCGGGGAATCCGGCTTCATCCAGCATCTTGCGCGCTTCAATGGAAAGATAGGCAAGATCGCCCGAATCCAGGCGGATGCCCATGGGCTCTATGCCGCGGGCGCGCAGTTCCCGAAATACGCGGATGGCGTTTGGCACGCCGCTTTTGAGGGTATCATATGTATCCACAAGCAGCAGGCAGGCATGCGGGAAGCTCTCTGCATACGCGCGAAATGCCGTCAGTTCATCCGGGAAGCTCATCACCCAGCTGTGCGCATGCGTCCCGCTGATGGGCACGTCAAACATCTGGCCGGTCATGACATTGCTCGTGGCGCGGCACCCCCCGATCATCGCAGCACGCGCGCCGTAGTTGCCGGCGTCGGGGCCCTGCGCACGACGAAGGCCGAATTCCAGCACAGAACCGCCCTTTGCCGCATACACCACGCGGCTTGCCTTGGTGGCAATGAGCGTCTGATGATTGATAATATTCAAAAGCGCCGTCTCAATCAGCTGCGCCTCAAAAAGCGGTGCGCGCACCCTTACGATCGGCTCTCCCGGGAAAACCGGCGTCCCCTCGGGCACGGCGTAGATTTCACCGGTAAAATGAAAATCGGCCAGCCGCGTCAAAAACGCTTCGCCAAAGACGCCCGTGCTGCGCAGATAGTCGATATCCTCCGCATCGAAGTGCAGATTTTCGATATATTCGCACAGCTGCTCAATTCCGGCCATGACCGCATACATGATCTGTCCATCGCTGCGCTTTCGGAAAAACATATCAAATACGCCGATGTTGTCGGCCATGCCATGGCGCAGATATCCCTGCATCATGGTCAATTCATAAAAATCCGTCATCATCGTCAGATTTCTGCCGAGCGAATCTTTTCCGTATTTTCCCACCTTGACGATCACCTGTCCTAAAATTGATGTGATTACTTTATTATACTCCATCACAGCGCGTGATTCAACCGTGGCAAGTATACAATGTACCGTTTGATTTGCCCTTTGTCATATTAGAGGATTTGTTGTATAATACTTTCATTCAATCCCACAAAAGAGGTTGTCTTGGATGAAACGATTCTTTCGCATATTCCTGTGCGTTATTGTATTTTGTGTATCCCTGCTGTCATTGGGCGGCTGCGGTAAGCTGACGTTTGAACAGATGATTGACCGGTATCAGGTTCCCCTGGATGGCTGTTCCGTTACGGTCCATTTCCTGGATGAAATCTCCGGCGGTACAGATGTGTATACGTATCTGGAAGGTGAAACCGCCGAAACGTTCATCGATTCCCTTTCCTACAGCACGCCCATTGCCGAGCCCAAGGATTCTTACAGCATCCATTTGAACGCTTCTTACCAGATTGTCCTTTCAAGCGCCCAGCAGGATCGTTTGAATCTGTATTATGATGATGAAAATGACTGGCTCGTCTCGGAAGTGGCGCAGCAAAAAGGGGAAGAAGTTGTCATGCGTTACAATTTCTATCGCCCCGATCCCATTTTCCTTGCGCTGCTGGATATTGCTGCCGAACAAAAGACGTCCAGTGACAGTACGCAATCACTTCAGACATCTTCCCTTGTCCTGCGCGCAGGCATCAGCACCGATATGCTGGCGCAGGCCGGAACTGCGGTCGATTATGAATTGTATACCGGCAGCTATGCCTACAGCGGTGAAGAGTCTCTGTATAAGATCTATACAAGCGCCGATCTGCCCGACGTTGTAGAAGGCAGCACCGGCCTTGTCGTCGCAGCGCTTGGCGCCTGCCCGACGACCGGATACTATGTCTACATTTCTCAGATCGACTATACAGATCACCTGATTCGCGTTTTCGTGCATGTGGAATCTCCCATCTATCCGGATGACGAAGAAGCGGTCGAAACCTACCCCTACGTCATGGCCACCTGCGATCTGGATGACTTCCCGCTTGGCCTGACCGTTGCCTTCATCGATCAAAATTACAATATTCTGGACGTACAGACGCTTGAGGTACCGTAATCGTACCCGAAAAAAAACCGGCTTATTCCTCCTGTGCGGATCATCCGTACAGGAGAATAAATAGTTTTTATAACAGGTCGTTTTTACCAATCCCATCATCAAACATTTTGGAAAGGACGTAACACCACCATGCCGGAATTCCATCTGGAAACCCTACCCGATCCGCTTATGACGCTTCCTGTCGCCCCGCTTGGCATTATCGCGCTTGAATCAAGCCGCGAAATGGGAAGCAAAATCAACGACTATCTGCTCAATTGGCGCATGACGGAACGGGAAGACGAGCTGTATTCCGTCCCCGGTTTTGACCGCAATACCTTTTTGCTGGATGCAACGTGCCCGCGCTTTGCAAACGGCGAAGGCAAAGGGTTAATCCGGCAGTCCGTACGCGGCTACGATCTTTTTATCATCGTGGATGTGGGCAACTACTCCGTGGAGTACTCCCTTTACGGCAAAAACATTCCTATGACGCCGGACGAGCACTTTGCCGATTTGAAGCGCATCATCTCCGCCGCGGCGGGCAAAGCGCGCCGCATCAACGTCATCATGCCTCTTTTGTATGAAGCGCGTCAGCACCGGCATACCAGCCGCGAATCGCTGGACTGCGCGGTTGCACTGCAGGAGCTGCAGACGCTCGGCGTGGACAACTTCATTACGTTCGACGCACACGATCCGCGCGTGCAAAATGCCGTGCCGACGATGAGTTTTGAAAATGCGCGCGCCAGCTATCAGACGCTCAAGGCGCTGTTTAAGGCCGTGCCCGATCTGCAGCTTGACCGCGACCATATGATGATCGTATCCCCCGATGAGGGCGGCATGAGCCGCAACGTCTACTTTGCATCCGTCCTTGGCCTTGATGTGGGCATGTTCTACAAGCGCCGCGACTATACGCGCATCATCAACGGACGCAATCCGATCATCGCGCATGAGTATATCGGCTCCGATGTCGCCGGCAAAGACGTCTTCATCGCAGACGATATCATCTCAAGCGGCGAATCGGTCATCGATCTTGCCCGCGAACTGAAGCGCCGCAAGGCACGCCGTATCTTTGTCAGCGTTACATACGCATTCTTTACCGACGGTCTTGAGACGTATAAGAAAGCCTATGCAGACGGCATTATCGATCTGATTTTCTCTACAAATCTGACGTACCGTTCGCCCGAACTGCTGGCACAGCCCTGGTAT
>JAHZHV010000137.1 GCA_019420085.1 Christensenella sp. | reverse complement strand
GGAAAAGTAAATTGCGGCGTCATCCTGCGGCGTAACGACAAGCGGCAGCGCATCCGCACTGCAATCGGCCGTCAGCGCTTCATAGCTTTGCGCAAACGAAGGGCAATCGTCGCCAACGTAATACATCTTTTTGACCTGCGGCGCGACTGTCTCGGCAATCGCCGCCATGCGCTCGACAAACTCCGGTCCGAACACGATGGCGTCGCACTGTGCCAGGCTCAGACAGTATTCAATTTCCTCGGAGCTATAGCGAAAATTCATCGGCACGACGATCGCGCCGGTTTTTAAGATTCCAAAGTAAATCGGCAGCCACTCCAGACAATTCATCAGCAAAATCGCAACCTTGCTGCCCTTTGTAAAGCCGTCCTGCAAAAGCCGGTGTCCAAAGCGATTCGCCTTTTCATCAAACTGTGCCCACGTCATCTGACGGCGGTATCGATCCTCACGCCCCGTCTCGACCAGCGCAT
Organism: Christensenella sp.; assembly: GCA_019420085.1. Taxonomy (GTDB): domain Bacteria; phylum Bacillota; class Clostridia; order Christensenellales; family Maliibacteriaceae; genus RGIG9107. The sequence goes on along the minus strand of JAHZHV010000137.1, from coordinate 6,329 downwards.
ACTCTTTCCAGCCCTCCGCGTCTTCTTCCCTTGCCTGCGGATTGACTTCTACCAGACTGATCTGATCGGCGTACAATGCGTGATTTTGATCCAATACCTGTGTGATAACCATGGAAACACAACTCCCTTCCTGATTCTTTGCCGTACAAGACGTCCTGATTGGAAAGGAAAAGAAAGAAAACCGTGTCAAAGGCGAATTTCATCTTTTTTCGCAACAGAAAAAAACCATACAACCGATTGCGCAAAAAGAAAACGCCGCGATCCGAACCATCTTTTCCAACCTACCATCTTGACCGACCGGCAATGACATGGCGCACCATGTTCTTTTTATTATAGCAGACAGTACGGCGATTTGACAAGCGGAACTTTTCCCTCCGGTGCAAATGCATGAATACCAATACAAACGGACACACTGAATTCATGGAACAGTTGCATGAAAAAGCCGATCGCCTGCTGCTTGCGCAGATGCAGCATGGCAAAAGCCGCGTTGCACGCGTCTTTGATCGCATTGTTTGTACCATCTGCGGCTTTGTGATCTTCTATGTCCTTGCATTTGTTTTCACACGCGACAACATCATAAGCGTCATTCTTTCCGCGCTTTTGACGGCATTGTGCTTTTGCAGTGTTCGCCTCATTACACGCGCGCGGCAGCGGCAGTACCTGCAGCGGCGGCGCAGGCAGGTATCGCGCGAACTGCAGGCGCTGCTGCTTTGTACTGCGACAAAGGAACGCTTTTACCATTGGATGCGGGAAGCGCTCGCAAGGATGGATTTGCAGCTTTGTCCGGATTGCCGTCATGTGAAAAAGCACGATACAATCATCCCCGTCACATTTCTGCGGCTTGCGCCGGATGAAAAGCCGCAAAAGCGCGATCTTCTGCAATTGCCGGCATATCAGGGGATTCTCGTCGTCACCGTGCCCTGTCCGTCTGCCTGGCGGCAATTTGCCACGCAGCTTGGCTTTTCCCGCGTCATCGATTCCGACGCCGCCGGATTTTCGCGGTTCATCCGTCCGGATGAAGAAGAAGTCTCCGCATACATTATTCAACTGTATGCCCCCGCACAGTCGCGCCGAACATACAGGCCGGGCAGTTTTCTGGCCGTGGGCCGGGCAAAAGGCTATCTGATCAGCGCAGCGTTCCTGCTTGGCACTTCGCTGTTTACATTTTATCCGCTGTATTACCGCATCGGCGCCGCCGTCTGTATTGCGCTTGCCGTGGGCTGTTTTGCCTTCAGCACACCCGCAAAGTCCGCGCCGCAGCGCATGGAGGATACATAAAAACAGGCGTCCCGCTCCGGTTTTTACCGGTGCGGGACGCCTGTTTTCCCTTACGCGCGAGGAAGGCGTATTTTTCGTTTTTCCGGCTGCCGCGCCATGCGGTATATGACAAATTTGCGTCCGATACACTGTACCGCGTCGGCGTGCACTGCTTCGCATAACGCGTCGCAGACCGCGTGCACGTCTTCATCGACACTCCGCTGCACGGAGCACTTGATCAGTTCTCTGGCACTGAGCGCATCGTCTGCCTGCCGGATGACCTGCGGCGTGATGCCCTCATAGCCGATATACAAAACGGGTTCCATCGTCTGCGCCAAAGAGCGCAGATAGGCACGCTGTGCGGATGTAAGCATGTTGTCTCCTCCTTTTTTCTCTTACGGAACGTATTCAAACGCAATATCCAGCAGCCGCACGGTATCGCCCGGCTGAACGCCCTGCCGTTCCAGTTCGGCAATAATGCCGCTTTCCCGCAGGACATGCTGGAAATATGCCATGGAATGTTCATCATTGGGGTCTGTACGGCGTCCCAGCTTATTGACAAAACCGCCCTGTACGACGTATTCCTGTGCCGCCGCGTCATAAAGCACTTCAAAGTCCGTCTCCTCTTCCAGCTGCGTCAGTTCTTCCAGGCTTTCATACGCCTGCGGCGCCGGAAGCTGTGCGACAAGCTGCGCCACGCGATGCAGCAGCGGCTTTAACCCTTCGTGCGTCACGGCGGAGATGCCGAACAATTCCACATCCGTGCCGGCCAGCTTGTCCCGCAGGCGTTCAAAATTCTCACGGCCCTGCGGCACATCCAGCTTATTTGCCACGACAATCTGCTTTTTCTGCGCCAATACCGGCGAAAAACTGGCAAGCTCGGCATTGATCACGTCAAAATCATCCAGCGGATCGCGGCCGTCAAAGCCCGTCATATCGATCAGATGCAGCAGCATGCGCGTGCGCTCGATATGGCGCAGGAAATCATGCCCCAATCCGACACCCTCGTGTGCGCCTTCGATAATACCCGGAATATCCGCGATGACAAACGTCTGCTCGTCCATCTTTACCACGCCGAAATTGGGCTGCAGCGTCGTAAACGGGTACGACGCGATCTTCGGACGCGCCGCGGTTACCGCAGAAAGGAACGTCGACTTGCCCGCATTGGGGAATCCGACCAGGCCGACATCCGCAATGGATTTCAGTTCCAGAAGCACTTCGTGTTCCATCGTGCGCTCGCCGTCCAGTGCAAAGTCCGGCGCCTGCCGTACGGGCGTGGCGAAATGCACGTTGCCCCAGCCGCCTTTTCCGCCGCGCAGCAGCGTCTTTTGTTCGCCGTCGACAAACAGGTCAAGCAGCACGTTTCCGCTCTGCCGGCTGCGCACCACCGTTCCCACCGGAACGCGGATGACAAGATCCTCGCCTTCCGCGCCTTTCTTATTGCGCCCGCTGCCGTTTTCACCCGGCTTTGCGCGGTACACGCGCTGATACCGGAAATCGGAAAGCGTGCGCAGACGGCCGTCGGCCGCAAAGATGATGCTGCCGCCGTTGCCGCCGTCGCCGCCGTCCGGGCCGCCTCTTGGCACATACTTTTCACGCCGGAACGATACGCAGCCGTTGCCGCCGTTGCCGGCCTTTACCACAATTGTCGCATGATCAATAAACATCGTTTCTCTTTTTCTTCTCCCTTTTTTCTACACCGCATCCTGCGCCTGCGTCTGCGCCGTGCGTTTTTCATAGTCTTGACAGATGTCCCGCAAACTACACGCCGCGCAATCCGGTTTTCGCGCCGTGCATACGCGCCTGCCGTGCCAGATCAGCCAGTGATGTGCAATCGACCATGTATCCTGCGGAATCGCCGCCATGAGCTGCTCCTCCGTCTTTTCCACATTCGGCGCATCGGCAAGCCCGATGCGGTTTGAAACGCGAAATACATGCGTGTCCACCGCGATGGCAGGCACGCCGAACGCATTGGACAGCACGACGTTTGCCGTCTTGCGTCCCACGCCCGGCAATGCCTCCAACGCCTCGCGCTGCGACGGCACCTGGCCGTCGTAGCGCTGCGTCAGAATTTCACAGGTCTTTTTGATATTCTTCGCCTTGGTGCGGTACATGCCGCAGGTGCGAATATACCCAATCAGTTCTTCTTCCGGGCATGTATGCATCGCCTTTGCATCCGGATACGCGGCAAACAAAGCAGGCGTCACCTGATTGACGCGCACATCCGTACACTGCGCCGAAAGAATCGTCGCAATCAAAAGCTCAAACGGCGTATGAAAATGCAGCCCCGGCTTTGCATCCGGATACGCCTGCGCCAGGCGCTGCAACACCGCGCGTACCTTCTCTTCCTGCAACATAGTACCACCTTTTGCGCTTCGCGCTCATAACGCAACGAAGCGTTTTTTCTCCTCGTCGTAAAAATAAAATCCGTCAAACGCCGTCATCTTTTGCCATGCGCCCTGACGCATGATGCGCTCCCTTTCATAAGCGGGAAAGCGTACGGATACCCCGCAGCCACGCGCCAGAGACGCGGGCGAAGAAATCATCGTCGCTTCCACGCCTGCGCGCTTCAAACTCATCAAAAACGCTGTCGCCTGCTGGCGCGAGCGGAATACGGCAATCAGATAATCGGTATTCATATGACATCCACCTTCATATTATAGCATAGGAAACCCTAAGATTCAGTATCAATATATGAATTGCGACAAGCAACGTTACGGAGGATGATTCATGATCTATCTTGATAATGCCGCCACCATGTTTCCGCGCCCCGACTGCGTCAAGGACGCAATACTCTGGGCCATTGACCATACCGGAAATCCGGGGCGTTCCGCGCATGCCGCCGCGCTTGCCGGCGATCAGGTCCTGACCGGAACGCGGGAAGCGCTGGCACAGTTTTTCCACGTCGATACGCCCGAGAGGATTGTCTTTGCGCATAATACCACCGATGCGCTCAACACCGCATTTTACAGCTTTTTGACGCCGCGAAGCCATGTCGTTACGACCGTTTTAGAGCATAACTCCGTTCTTCGGCCGCTGTATCATCTGCAAAAACTGCGTCAGATTGATCTGACGATTCTTTCTCCCGATTCGGATGGCATCATTCAGCCCGACCACGTACAAAACGCAATTCAAGACCGCACAGGTCTTGTCGCCGTAACGCATGTATCCAACGTCACCGGCGCCGTTCAACCGGTTGCGGACATTGTGCAGGTATGCCGCCGCATGGGGGTTGCATGTCTGATTGACGGCGCGCAGGCCGCCGGACATATGCCGGTGGATCTTTCCCAAATCGACCCCGACTTCTATGCCTTTGCCGGACACAAAGGGCTGTGCGGGCCGCAAGGCACGGGCGGGCTCTATGTCTCCCCCCGCGTCCGCCCCGCGCCCTTTAAGTGCGGCGGTACCGGCGTAATGACGTTTTCCCATGAGATGCCGGACGATTTTCCCGAGCATCTGGAAGCCGGAACCCAGAACGTCCACGGCTTAAACGGCCTGCAGGCCGGCGTCCGCTTTTTAATGCAGCAGGATACAAACGCCATTCACGCACACGAGACACAACTTGCAAACAAGCTGATTGACGCGCTGTGCGACATGGACTGCATCCTCTATGTGCCCCGTGATCCGGCGCATCGAAGCGGCGTGGTATCTTTCAATCTCGGTAATCTTGAAAGCACGCAGGTCGGCGACGCACTGGCACAGCGCGGCATCTGCGTGCGCGCCGGATTCCACTGCGCACCGCTGCTTCATGAAGCAATGCAGACCAAAACACGCGGCGCGGTACGCGTAAGCTTTTCCCTGTTCAATACGCAGCAGGATGTCGATGCACTGCTTGACGCGCTGCGTGAAATCCAGCAAAACTGACGGGAGGCAGATTGGGCCCATGCAAAGCCTTTACCTTTTATTGCGCGAGCTTTTTTTCATGCTCGGCTACGTCAAAAATGCCTCGGCCTTTCCCAAGCCGCTGACGGCGGAACAGGAGCATGCCTGTCTTGTCGCCATGCGAAACGGCGACCTTGACGCCAAGCACAAACTCATCGAACACAACATGCGCCTTGTCGTACACATCGCAAAAAAATACGCTGCTGGGCGCGATATGGACGATTTGATCTCCTGCGGTGCGATCGGTTTAATCAAAGCCGTTTCCACCTTTGATCCGGAAAAAGGCGCGCAGCTTGCAACGTATGCTTCCCGCTGCATCCAGAACGAAATTCTCATGCAGATTCGAAGTTCCAAAAAACAGAAAAGTGAAATTTCCCTCCAGGAACCCATCGGCGCAGACAGCGAAGGAAACGAGCTGTCGCTGCTGGACATCCTGCATGCCGAAACGCCGGATGTTGACGAGGCTGTGATTCACACACTGCGCATGCAGCGCATCCGGGCGCTCATCCAGCGTCTGCCGGCCAGAGAGCGTTCCATTATGACGCTGCGCTACGGTCTGGGCGGCGGCGTGCCGCTGACGCAGAAACAGACCGGCGATCTGCTCGGCATCTCACGCTCCTATGTCTCCCGGATTGAGAAAAAGGCGCTGCAAAACCTTGCCCGCATGCTGCAATAAGCATCGCAAAAAAGCGCGCGGAGCACCTGTCTGAAGAATGGACATAAGCCCCCCGAAAACACTTTGATGAACGAACTCCCGACCAGGCAATAAAAGGCGCATGGTTTGCAAAACAGCAAGCCATGCGCCTTTTCCCTTTCCCTCAGATCACTTCAATTCCCGCAACGAAAGTCGTCTATCGTTGTTTTTCGCTTTTGATTTGTGTTCTCCACACCACAAGTCCGCGCTATAACAGCTCAATCACAGCAATGGTTTCGTTATTTCAACCCAAGGCTCCACACAAAAAGTGGCGCCGTAATCCCGGTCGGAATGCCGCCCCATTTTCGATTTCAATCCACGCTCTGCGTACAGCGAGCGACGAGCATCTTTTCGTTTTACGTGTTGATATCACACATTTCAATCCACGCTCCCCGTGCGGGGAGCGACATTGGTGCGGCATAAGAACCAATTTCACGACCGATGCCCGGATCGATATACAAGACCGTGCGTCCGTCGGGTTCGAGCGTATCCCTTT
>JAHZHV010000136.1:4030-4563 GCA_019420085.1 Christensenella sp. | reverse complement strand
TCCTCAACTGCATATGCTGCCAAAGACACAAGTCTTAGCGGGTCTCTCTGTGCAGCGTATGGGTCTTGCAGAAGCGGCAATATTTACGCATTTCGAGACGATCAGGATCATTTTTTTTGTTCTTCATCGTGTCGTAGTTGCGCTGTTTGCACTCCGTACAGGCCATTGTCACCTTTACGCGCATTGCGAAGCACCTCCTTGGCAGATTGTCCCTTTTTATCAAAGATACCAGAATAAGATAGCACAAGATATGCTGCTTGTCAACGAAAAGCAGCGCTGTTTCCTGTATTTTACCACATATGCCAATAAAAAAACGGGAGCCCGCAGGCTCCCGATAAAGGTCTTCTTCACAGTGCATCATGCACCCATCTGCCAAACTTGGCTGCACACGTCAGTCCAGCTCAGGTTCGATCAAACCATAGGTGCCGTCACGACGTTTATATACGACGTTCACGGCTTCTGTGTCTGCATCCTGATAGACGAAGAACGTATGTCCGAGCATGCGCATCTGTTCCACTGCCTCAAGCGCGTCC
>JAHZHV010000136.1:2173-4020 GCA_019420085.1 Christensenella sp. | reverse complement strand
ACATCTTCCTCTTCCTCGTCGTCCTCATCCGCCTCGAAATACACAGGCTGCGCAGAAGAAAATGCATCTTCTTTCAATCTGCGTTCCAAGCGCGTGCGATGACGTCGAATCTGCTTTTCTATTTTCTCCAAAACAGCATCTACCGCGGCATAGATATCGTAGCCGGTTTCTTCCGCACGCAGCAGACCGCCTTCAAAGGGAATCGTCACCTCGATCGTTTCCCTGGTTCCTTCCCGCGAGAATGTCACCAGTACCTCGGTTTCCTGGCGCAAATAACGCTCCAGTTTACCCGCCTTCTTTTCGAACAGTTCTCTGAGGTTGTCCGTCAAAGTCATGTTCTTGTTACTGATGATAATCTTCATCTACGGTCACTCCTTTCGCTTACGAAGCATCCGGATTTTCCGTTCCGTCCCCTGGAAGCGGAAATTCCATCCGCCAACTGTAATTATAAGTATTATTCGCGCTTTGCATGCACAATCCTTCCTGTGCGTGCAATATTTCTATTTTTTCTGCGATACGACAAAACCCCTCCGGTTTTTCACAACCGAAGGGGCACTTGCTCGTTCGTACTTTATAAAATTATCCGTTAACGAGAGGACTCACGCATCGCCTGATAGCACGCTTTGCAATAAACCGGACGATCATCGCGGGGCTGGAAGCTGACTTGATCCACCTTACCGCAGGCGGCACAGGTGATCTCGTACATCTGACGCGGCGCGTTGCCGGCTGCGGCACGGCCATTCTTTCTTGCCGCACGGCACGCTTTGCAGCGAACAGGTTCATTTTGAAAGCCCTTCTCCGCATAGAACTCCTGCTCACCAGCGGTGAAAACGAATTCCGCTCCGCAATCCCTGCAGATGAGAGTCTTGTCTTCGTACATGTTTGGTTCTCCTTTGGCATCATTGTTGCACAATCTTAGCTGACCTGGTTTTTGGCCCCGCACTCGCCGTCTGGAAGTTTCGCTACCCGGCATTGACACCTCTCACTACTTGCTCCTCTCACAGGACAGGCCCGTGGACGGACTTACTTCTAGAACGCACCATGCTCATCGGCATTTTACCGACTTACGCGGATCGCTTCGCCTGCGTCTGGCATCGATTTTCAACCACAGACCTAAGATCATGCAGTGGACTCATTATACCTTTGCTCCCTCAAAAAAGCAACTTGTTTTCTTTGCCGCTGCTGCAATAGTTTTGTCGAATAAAGTGACGTCATCTCTTTTGCAGCGAAAGTCGCGTACACGTTGCCGTCACCGCAACGATACGTTCCGCACCGGCCGCCCGCAGCGCCTGCGTACACGCGCGAAGCGTTGCACCCGTTGTCACAACATCATCCACAAGCAGAACACATGAATGGTCTTTGCATATGCCGGGCAACGCATAAAATGTATCGGATACGTTATGCTGTCTGTCCCGATAGGACAAACCTGTTTGATGCGGCGTGTACACGGTTTTACGCAGTGCTGCAGCAAGTTTCAAATCCAGCTTTTCTGCAAGCGCACGCGCCAGCAGCCGCGCCGGATTATACCCGCGAAGCAGATAGCGGCGCCTATGCTGCGCGACCGGAACGATAATGGTATCCGCAGGAAGCGGTTCTTTCAATTCCCGCTGCACAGCCTCCGCTATAAACGCCGCCAGCACATACGCTGCATATCCGCCGGTGATTCTGCCGCCGTCGCCATATTTGAGCATATAAACAAGCCGCGCTGCATCTTCTTCATGAAACATTGCTGAGATCACATCTGTTCCATCGCTTAAGTGCTTCGTTGCATGTGCGTATGGCAACCGGCGCATGCAATCTTCGCACACGCCAAATCCTTTGCAAATCTTCCGTTTTGATCCGCACAG
>JAHZHV010000136.1:0-2163 GCA_019420085.1 Christensenella sp. | reverse complement strand
CAAGCCATATCCGATATTTCATCGTCCGTTCACCGTTTTTTCGTCGTCTGCCATATCAAAATACGCCAATACAAACAAGAGGGAAAACCTGTATCCCGGCTTTCCCCCAAATCTGCATTTACGCCGTGATACCCTTGCCTCTTTCGTTGGCAACATACATTCGACAGCATTCTCTGTTTTTCGACATTATACCGCTGAAGATCATGTGTATGCAAGACAAGCCGTATCACATATTCAGTTTTTAAACCATATCTTTACCGCCCCTGTCAGATCTGACCATTTAAACGCTGCTGCAGACAGCCGTAACGCGTATCCACTTTATCGTTGTCAACCATTGCATAAATCCCCGCCTGGCTGCCAACCAATACAACCATCTGTCTGGCGCGCGTCAACGCCGTATACAACAGGTTTCGCGTCATCAGCATTGGGGCGCCGCCGCAGATCGGCAATATCACCACCGGATACTCACTGCCCTGGGATTTATGGACGGAAATGGCATACGCCACACAAAGCTGATCACAATCTTCAAAAGGATACTTCACAGCTCTGCCGTCATCCAACAGAACATGTACGATCTTTTCTTCAGAGTCTACCGCACGAATAACGCCCATATCGCCATTGTACACGCCTTCGCCGTCTTCACTCTCCCGCGTCCAGGCAATCCGGTAGTTATTCTTGGTCTGCATAACCTTATCTCCCACGCGGAAGATGATTGTGCCTATTTTCAATTCCGGCTTGTCCGGGCGCGGCGGATTCAGCGCTTGCTGCAGCATGACATTCAAATTCTGCACCCCGGCCTCACCTTTTTTCATCGGCGCCAGCACCTGTAATCCTGTAAACACATCCAATCCCGTAAAACCCGGAAGCCGTCTGGCACATAGTTCAACCACACTTCTTGCCGCCGCCTGCGCGCTGTTTTGCCGTTCAAAAAAGAAATCAGCATGCCTGTCAAACAGCTGCGGATACTCCCCCGCATTAATCCTGTGCGCATTTACAACAATCAGGCTTTCCTGTGCCTGGCGAAAAATCTGCGTCAGGATTGTACAATGCCCAATTTCCGAATCAATGATATCACGCAATACATTGCCCGGTCCTACGCTTGGCAATTGATCCCGGTCTCCAACCAATATAAGATGTGCCCCCTGCGGTATCGCGCGAAGAAGCCGGTGCATCAAAAACAGATCAACCATGGAACACTCATCCACGATCACCACATCCGCTTCCAGCGGATAATCTTCATTGCGATTAAAATATGCCGCACTGCCTTCGCCGCTGGTGTACTCCAGCATCCGGTGAATCGTGCGCGCCGGATATCCGGTGGCTTCCTGCATACGCTTGGCAGCTCTTCCCGTGGGCGCGGCAAGTTCTGCTTTCAAATGCAATGCTTCAAGTACAGCCAGCAATACACATAAAATCGTTGTTTTCCCTGTACCCGGACCGCCTGTGACAATACACAAAGGATCGTAAATGGCATGCTCTACGGCTTCCCGCTGCTGCGGTGCCAGACTGATCTGCAACAACCGTTGTGCCTGATCGATCAATTCACCGATTCCAGGCGCAGTATACGGCGCCTGTGCCGCAATGCGCAAAAGTCTTACCGCCGTATCGCATTCTGCTTCCAGCATGGCCGGCCGGTATATATATCGCACCTGCTGATACAGACAGCTTACAATCTGTTTTTCAATCAAAAGTTGCGAAACCGCACGGGTAACAGATGCCTCAGGCACATGCAAAAGTTTCTGTGCATGGCGCAACAAAAGATCCTCAGGCAAACAAACATGACCTGCGTCCATCGCACGTTCCAGCGTATACACAACCCCCGCCGTGACACGCCGTTCATCGTCCTCTTCCAGTCCCATACTGCGTCCGATTCGATCCGCGCTGACAAAGCCGATCCCATCAATTTCCCGCGCCAGGCGATAAGGATCCTCGCAAATCAGCTTTTTGGCTGCATCACCATACTGCTTATAGATTTTTACGGAAAAAAGCGGAGAGACACCATGTCCCTGTAAAAAGATCATCGTATCACGCATCTGCTGCTGCTGGCGAAACGATTCGGCAATTTTCGCGCACTTTACAGGGCCGATACCCGGTATTTCCTCCAGACGATGCGGCGCATACAGCATAATATCCAGCGTATCCCGGCCAAAATGTCCCACGATC
>JAHZHV010000135.1 GCA_019420085.1 Christensenella sp. | reverse complement strand
TTCATCTTGGGGTTCCATCTTCTGGTCTGATGTCCGAAATGGACGCCTGCTTCCAGCAGCTGCTTCATGGATACGACTGACATGGTTGTAAGTTCCTCCTTACCGTTTTTTCCACCGCCGGCATCCTCTTGCGCGTACACCCCATGTCGCAGGGGCACGCACCGCGCAATCCGCCGGCGTGCGTTTTACCGAAGAATTATACCACATTCCAATCCGCGCATCAATCGTTTTTTTGCGCATTTTCCGGCGAATTTGGGGGGAAATGCCAGGATGCGGCGGCAGGCGCGCCACACGATACCGAAAGATTGACGACCGTTTTCCCCTGCCGGATCGCCTTTTGCATATACTGTGCAGCCCCGCCAAAATCATGCGCAACATAAGAAACGACATATTCGGCATGCGCAAGCATCCAGTCGTTGCGCCGTGCAATCGAAAAGCGCGGGGGCACGCCTGCAAGCGCTTCCGGAAAAATAGTATCTGAAAAATCCAGACATCCATTCCCTGCCCGCCCACGCGGCAGCATCGGTAAAACCACCGCATAACCAATATGCGGATACTCGGCGCACAGCCTGCGCAGCAATGTGCGTGCCATAGCGTCAAACTTCCCCTGGCAGCCAATGTAAAAAAAGTCCACACCGTATTGCGCAATCAGCGTCACCAGCGCCGCCTGCAGCATTTCACGCACGCATGGCGGACAGTCCCGATGTCCAAAAAACGTACACGCCGGCATTTTTTCATCTCTTTTCTTAGGTTTGACCAGTATAGCGAACAATATTTTCTCACAGTATAGCATACGATGACAGCGGTTGCAACCAATACTGGTCAATAGCATTTGGAGTGAAAAAATGGATCAAAAGATTCGGCGTGACCGCAATATGGGCGATAACCTGCGCAATCTGCGCATACAAAAGGGCATTTCGCAGGAAAAACTGTGCGCCATGCTGCAAATGCAGGGCTGTGACATTGGCCGCAGTACCTATGCAAAATACGAAGCCGGACAGCTGAACATTCGCGCAAGCGTGCTGATTGCGCTGCGAAAGATCTACGCGTGTCCCTATGACGCGTTTTTTGCGGGGCTGGATACGGACGATGGATGCACAGCGCAGGATCGGCAGTAGGTTCGGCACAGGTTTTTATCAGACATATGCGCAGGCTTTGCGCGGCGTCCAACAAGCCGCACCGTACAGCGCGCGGGCTTGCCAGAAAACTGCATATTTGAAACGCCGCACAGGATTGCGCGGCGTTTCAAATATGTAGATTGCGGCGTTTTTTTTGGATTGGATGCGGGCGGCTTTGCGGCAAAGCCCCCCCTTTCCCTCGCCGCGCGGGCGTGTTATGCTAAACGTGCAAAAAACACGCAGGGAGGCGTTTTTCACCTTGAAAAAATGCAGGATTACCGTCATGCGCATCACGCGCTATGAGGATTTGTCGGCGCAATACGAAAACCCCATTTCCAACGCCTGCGCGATGCAGGTCGGACAGACGTTTATCGCCAACGGCTGGGAAAAGCCGGAGGGCTTTTGCCAGAGCGCCTGGGACACGCTCTCCCCCTTCGTGCTTGCGCTGAGCCACGGCGCGCAAGACCTCTACGACGGCTGGATGCGCAACAGAAAATCCGCCATGCTCAGCTGCAACGACGGCTTCCGGCCGGTCAGCTTCCTCGTCGAGGCGCTGGAGGAGGACGCCCGGTGCGGCGGCGAATAGAAAAAAAGGCGCGGCGGCGCGCAAAAAAAACCATGCGAACGCAAAAAAACACGCGGCGGGAAAAGGCGCTTTTCCGCCGCGTGTTTTTGCACGCCCCATGTGCGCCGCCAACGCGTTTTTCGGTTCGTCACGCGTCGCCGTCGATCCGCTCGATTCTGAAAATGACCGGCCGGGTGCCGTCAGAGCAGCAGGCGATCATGGTGTTTTCCTCCTTCATCCAATCCCGCATGATCGAGCCTCCCTGAAGACCGGCATAAATATACCGCGCGATGGCGTCCCATGCCTCGGAACAATGCGGCATCTTCGGCCCGCCCGCAACGGTATCGGGATCAGCCGTGGTATGCACCAGCGTATCGATGCCCATATGCCAGAAGTCGTCCCGTGTCTCATCCCGGCAGAACACGAATTCATCCCCCACATGATAGCAGGGGCATGCGCCTGCTTCCGGATCTTTGCAATACGTCCGCTGCAAATCGGGATAGAGCTTTTTATCAATCACCGTGACTTTGACCTTGTACTTCATGCCTGTTCGCTCCTTTTTTTGCCTTTACACAACCGCGCGCGTTACTCGCCCTGCGATTCGTACCATTCGTATACGGGCAAAAGCGCGTTTTCCTCGACAAAGTCGGCAGCGGTATCGTACGCCTCGAGCATCGCAAGCTCCTCCTGCGTGACGTCCTTACCCTGCTTTTTCCTGGCACGAATGGAGCGCATGATCACGCCCATCGTCACGCGCGGCATGCCGCGCAGCTTCTCCGGCGCAATGCCGCCACGCAGGTGGAAATACTGCGTGTCGATCAGAATATTGTTGCGTTCAACATATGCGCGGAAACGTTCGCTGTCCGGATACAGACCGACGCTGCAGGCGGCGGCGACATCGAATTTCGTCCACGCCTTTTCAAAGCCCTGTATCTTGCCGGACAAAAGCCAGCCGAAAAACACGATGCGCGCATCCCGCGGCAGGGCTTTTTGCGCCTGCGCGCCGTCGTACAGCGGCAGCCCCGTCTTTTCGGCAAACATCTGCGCATAGTGCTTTGTATGCCCCGTGTTGGAGCAGTAAACGACCGCCGAAATTGCCATATTGTCTCATCCTTCCGTCTGATTTGGCAAAATTACCTATGCCCGAGTATACCACGCCCGCGTCCCGCGGGGCAATCCCCCGTTTCTTACGCCCGGCCGGGGCAGTAGTATTCCTCCAGCGTCTCCAGGCAGACGCACGCAAGCCGCCCGCCGTATGCCGCGCCGCAGTCGATGGCAATATGCCCGTTGCCCCGCCAGACGCGTCCGGCATACGCCGGGTCGATCAGCTGTGTCGGCGTGTGACCCGAGACGAACATGCAGTCGTCAAAGTAGCGCTTCTCATACTCGATTTCGCCAAAGAGCAGGTCGCGCATATGGCAGTTTTCAAGGTTGCGCATCTTTTCCCGCGACGGCCCCGTATGGCTTAAAAAGAACGACCGTCCCGCCGCCGTCAGCTCCGCAAACAGCGGCAGGGAGTCAAGATACGAAAGCACGCGCAGCTGTTCCTGCGCCGAAAGCGCGCAGAACGCATCCCACGTGCACTGTCCGCCGTCCGAAAGCCAAAGCCGCCACGCCGCCTGCATCGCCCGCTGCATCGTACCGTGCGCCGCCTGGCGCAGCAGCATTAGCACCGTATGTTCATGATTGCCGCGCAGCAGCGTTACGCCGGCAAGGCCCTCCAGTTCCAAAAGCAGCCGCACGCCGTCCGGCCCGCGGTCGAGCACGTCGCCCAGAATGTACAGCGTATCGCCGCCGCCAAAGCCAATCTGCGACAGCAGCCGGTAAAAGCTGTCGCAGCAGCCATGAATGTCGGACATCACATACTGCATCCGTCATCCCCCCCATTTTTCGTGCGTCCAGTATACCACAGCTTTTCCCCCGCCAGGGACATGCGCGCCCGCGACGGGACAAAAACGGGACATACTCACCCGACGCGGATAAAAAAATGCGGCGGCCTGATCCGCATGTGTGCGGGCGGATAAACAAAGGGATGCGCACGGGCGCAGGAAGGAACCGCGAAGCGAAAAAGCCAAGTCGCGTAAGCGGCGGCAGACGCGGGCAGGAGAAAAAAGGCGGGCGGACGGACAGGAAAGAACGGACGTAAGCGGACGGATGAAAAGAAGGAGACAGCCACATTCCTTTTTTCCAAATCAGCGCGGGAAAAGGACCGCCGCCTTCCCCCCCTCTTGCGCCGCTTTTCCCCTTTTCTTCACGGCATTTTCTGCATCCTTTTCGGGGCAACAAAAAAAGCGGCATAAGGCGTCTCGCCGCAAATGGGGGTCGTGTTATTCGCGCCGCAGCGCATCGATGGGATTCAATTTGGATGCACGGGCGAACGGGCAGCAGGTAAAAAGATCAGACCGATGACGATGCAAAAACTGCGTGGCGGCGGCAATCGCCGGGACGCCAGACTGCCGCCGGCATCACCCATGAACCCGGAAATCAGCCTGGCCGCAGGTGTTGCCGCAGACGACGCCAGGCAGGCCGCCGATGCCGGTCAGCACCGCCGCCTCGGTCAGGGACTGGCCCGGAATCCTGCCGCGCTTTTGCGCGTCTGTTGGAAGAAAAAGAGTCGGGCAAACACGAAAAATGAAAGGAAATCAAACGGAGAAAACGTGGATAAAAAACAGGCAGGAAGGCAAAATGCGCACCGCTTTTCCCCCTTTTGCCGCGGCATCAAAAAAAGCGGCAAAACGCATCATAAGACGTTTCGCCGCAAATGGGGGGCGCATGCACTTTGCGCCGCATCTTTCCACTTTTTTGCAAGTCGGTCGCATCCCTTCGCAAGAGGCACAGCGCAAAACCGCGACAGTGCACCTTCCTTCCGCATGCTTTGCGCACAATTTTCCCCCTTCCCCCGCGGCATCCATCTGCGCAATCTGTGTTGGTCAGACGCAGACAAAACGCGCGGCGGCACAGTTTTTCTCCGGCGCAGCGATTTTCCCCTTTTGCCGCGGCATCAAAAAAAGCGGCAAAACGCATCATAAGACGTTTCGCCGCAAATGGGAGTCGTGTTATTCGCGCCGCAGCGCATCGATGGGATTCAATTTGGATGCCTTGACGGCGGGCAGCAGGCCGAAGATCAGGCCGATGACGATGGAGAACAGCGTCGCGGCGGCAATCGCCGGAACGGAGACTGCCGTGGGCGCGCCCATGAACCTGGAAATCAGCTTGGCCATAATGATGCCGCAGACGACGCCGAGCAGGCCGCCGATGCCGGTCAGCACCGCCGCCTCGGTCAGGAACTGGCCCAGGATCCTGCCGCGCTTTGCGCCGATGG
>JAHZHV010000134.1 GCA_019420085.1 Christensenella sp. | reverse complement strand
AGCCGCAATTTTGATAAAATGCCGCCGCCTGTATCGCATCCGGAAGCTGCACAACCGGCAAATGAAACAACGATCCCATGGATGCACGCACAACTTTAGGCGCATACGCATCCGCACAGGCGCCGCAAAGAAGTACCGCGTCCGCATGAACCGCATCCGCCGTACGAATAATCGTTCCCACGTTTCCCGGGTCCGCCACATCCTCAAGCAGGCAAAGCAGGCCCCCCCGCGGCGGCGGCGGTGTCTGCGCCGGCAGCTCTACCAAAGCAGCAATCCCCTGCGGCGTCACCGTCTGGCAGATGCTGTGCATAACCGCTGCGTTTGTACGAACAATTTGTACGCCTTTTTCCACAGCCAGCTGTACCTGCGCATCAAACGCATGCTCTTTTTCCCCTTCTATCCAGACTTCCCGCACAGGCATGCCGCTTTGCAATGCCTCCTGTACCAGCAGGTCCCCGTCCGCAAGAAACAGACCGCACTGTATTCGATTCTTCTTTTCCTTCAATCCGCGTACGCGCTTGACACGCGGATTGGAAAGGCTTTCAATGGTTTGTATCTGCATAATGCAAGTATAACACAAAAGCCGCCCTGTGCGGCATACGCAAAGAGCGGCTTAACATCGAAAAAAATCAACTCTTTTTTAGGCAACTGCCTTCTTGGCAGCCTCGACCAGCTTGGCAAATGCAGCCGGATCATTCACAGCCAGATCAGCCAGAATCTTGCGGTTAACCTGAATGTTTGCCTTCTTCAGGCCATCGATCAGGCGGGAATAGGACATGCCGTTCAAACGGGCAGCCGCATTGATACGCGCGATCCACAGGCGACGGAAATCACGCTTGCGCAGGCGGCGACCGGTATAAGCATAAGACAGGGACTTCATGACCTGCTGGTTTGCAGCACGGAAATGCTTTCCGCGTGCACCAAAGTAACCTTTGGCCAGCTTCATTATTTTACGGTGGCTTTTACGACCGTTTACTGCACGCTTAATACGAGCCATTGGACAATACCTCCATTCACCAGACGATTATTTATAGGGAATCAGTTCACGCATATTCTTCTGGACAGTCGCGTCCACAAGCGTGCCCTGGCGCAGATTACGCTTACGCTTACGCGTCTTGCCGTTGAGCAGATGGCTCTTAAACGCTTTGGCGCGCTTGATTTTCCCAGTTTTCGTCAGCGAAAAACGCTTTGCCGCGGCGCGGCGGGTCTTCATCTTAGGCATAAAAACCTTCCTCCTTGTTATTTGGCGGGCTTGGGCGCCAGCACCATGATCATCATGCGTCCCTCCATCGTGGGGCGCCGCTCGATGACGTAAATATCCCCGAGCTTTTCAAGAAAGCATTCCATCACTTTTCCGCCAACCTCCGTATGACTGAGCTGACGGCCGCGGAAACGAATCGAAACCTTTACTTTGTCTCCGTCACCAAGAAACTTCGTAGCGCTTTTGACACGGACGTTGATATCGTGATCCTCAATTGTAGGCGACAGCCGCACTTCCTTGAGTTCGACCACTTTCTGATTTTTCTTCGCTTCTTTTTCACGCTTTGCCTGTTCAAACTTGAACTTTCCATAGTTCATGATTTTGCACACAGGCGGCGTTGCATTGGGAACGATGCGGACCAGATCCAATCCACGCTCTTCGGACAGGTCAAGCGCCTTGCCAAGCGCCATAATGCCCAGCTGCTCTCCGTTTTCATCGATCAAACGAACTTCACGGTCGCGAATCTGATCGTTGATCAACAGATCATTGGTAGCGATTGAAATGCACCTCCAGAAAAAGTAAAAATGCGGACGGAAGAAAACCTCCGTCCGCATACAATTCACTGATGCAGAACCACAGCTGGCCATGCCGCCGGGCGAGAAACGGAACGTTTCTTCTTCCAATCACCCGATTATTTTAGCATAGACCGCTTACCGTGTCAAATCTTTTTTGTACGGATTTCATCCAGCATCCGCACAATCAGCGCTTCCGGATCCATGGAACCGATATCGCCCTGACCGCGATAGCGGACGCTGATCTGCTCCTGCTCTACCTCACGATCGCCAAGCACAAGCATATACGGCACTTTCTCCATCTGCGCTTCACGGATCTTGAACCCAATCTTTTCGTTTCGAAGATCTGTCTCCACACGAATACCGGCCGCCGTCAGCTTCTGCTCCAGCGTCTTCGCCCATTCGTCAGCACGCTGTGTAATCGTCATGATCTTGGCCTGCACCGGTGACAGCCAAAGCGGGAACGCACCTGCAAAATGCTCGGTCAAAATGCCAATAAACCGTTCGATGGAGCCCAATGCCACGCGATGAATCATGATCGGACGCTTCTTTTCGCCATCCTTATCCACATACGTCAGGTCAAAACGCTCGGGCAGATTCAGATCAAGCTGAATCGTACCGCACTGCCAGGTGCGTCCGATGCTGTCCTCCAGATGGAAGTCGATCTTCGGGCCGTAGAAGGCGCCGTCACCCTCATTGACAACGTAATCCAGTCCCTTTTCTTCCATTGCTTCGCGCAATGCATTGGTAGCAAGCTCCCAGATTTCATCCGATCCCATGCTGTTTTCCGGACGCGTGGACAATTCCACATGGAACGGGAAGCCAAACGTCTTGTACACGCCGCTGATCAGATCGATGACACCGATAATTTCATCCTTAATCTGCTCCGGCGTCATGAAGATATGCGCATCATCCTGCGTAAAGCAGCGCACGCGCATCAAACCATGCAGCGCACCGGACAGTTCATGACGGTGCACCAGTCCCAGCTCACCCATGCGAAGCGGCAGATCGCGGTAGCTGTAGATACGGCGCTTATAGACCAGGATGCCGCCCGGGCAGTTCATCGGCTTAATCGCAAAATCCGTATCGTCGATGAC
>JAHZHV010000133.1 GCA_019420085.1 Christensenella sp. | reverse complement strand
GCGCCGCAGAGTACACACAGCGGCGCAGCGTCAAATGCGAGTACAACCGCTGCACCGACGACGGCGCCGATCAACATCGAATCGGCACTGAGTGCGCCTGCAACATAGGAAAGCATGGAAAAGGCAGGTATTTGCGCAAGCTGCGATAATAGCAATCCAAGCACATAGGAACAGAAAAAACCTGCTCCTGCGTAATTCAGCGGGCGGCATACAAAGCGTTCGTACGCATTTGCGCCGCTTTTTTGCCGTGCCATGACTTACATCCTCACCGGTGCGGCGATGCCGATTAAGGTCAATGCATTTTTCAAAACAATACCGCAGGCGCGCGTTAATGCAAGACGTGCGGCGGTTTGACCGGCATCGTCGCACAGAATGCGATGTTCGTAATAGAAGCGATTGTATGCCTGTGCCACTTCTACAGCATAGCGCACGATCAGATACGGTTCGTTCTCACGCGCGGCGCTGACAACGACGTCGCCGAACCGTGCAAGGCTGACCAGCAGGCGCTGTGCTTCCTCGTCACAAAGTGCGTCGTAATCAGGCGTGGCATCGGGGATATCACCGGCTTTGGCCAGAACGCTGCAAATGCGGGCGTGTGTGTACTGCACATACGGACCGGTTTCTCCATCGAAATTCAGCGCACGATCATAAGAGAAGGTAATATCTTTGATGCGTGAATTGAACAATGTGTTGAATACAACTGCGCCGACGCCGACCTGCCGGGCGATCTCATCGAAATTCTCCAGATTGGGATTTTTTTCGCGCATGATATCGGCAGCCTTTTCAATTGCTTTTTGCAGAACCTCTTCCAGGAAAACCACTTTGCCGTGGCGCGTGGAGAGCGTACCGTCTTGCAGCGAAACCATGCCGAATGCAACATGTTCAAGATCCTTATACCAATCATAGCCCATCTTTTCAATGACTTTGAACCACTGGGCAAAATGCAGATTCTGCTGATAGGCGACGACATAGAGACACTTGGCAAAGTCATAGGTGTCTTTGCGATACAGCGCCGCAGCGATATCGCGCGTGGCGTATAACGTAGCGCCATCGGCTTTAAGAATCATACACGGCGGCATATTGCAGTCAGAAAGATCGACAACTTTGGCGCCCTGACTTTCAACCAGGAGCCCTTTTTGCGTCAATTCGTCGATCACGCGATCCATTTTGTCGTTGTAGAAACTTTCACCGGCATAGGAATCAAAGTGCACGTCAAGCAACGCATAGACACGCTGTACTTCCTCAATGGTAATACGGCGAAACCAGTCAAAAAGCCGCATCGCTTCGGCATCACCCTGTTCAATTTTCAGGAACCAGGCACGCGCCTCTTCTTCCAATGACGGGTCTTGCTCGGCTTCCTCATGGAAGCGGACGTAGATCTCCAACAGTGCGCGCACGCCTTCTTTTTCAATACGTGCTTCATCGCCCCATTTTTGATAAGCGACGATCAGTTTCCCAAACTGTGTACCCCAGTCGCCAAGATGATTGATGCCGACACTCTTATATCCTAAAAAATTATAGATGCGGTACAAAGAGTTGCCGATAACGGTACTGCTCAGGTGACCGATGTGAAACGGTTTGGCGATGTTAATGGATGAGTAGTCAAGACATACGACACGTCCATGGCCGATATCTGTCTTGCCATAGTCCTGTCCGCGTGCAGCGATGGTTTCCAACGTTGTGCGGGCGAAATTTGCGCGATCCAGAAAGAAGTTCAGATATCCGCCGACAACTTGTACATCACTCAGCCACGCAGGCAAGCCGCGGGAAATCAGTGCATCATGCAGTGACGCGGCAATTTGTGGCGGCGCCTTACGCATGGTGCGTGCCAGCTTGAAACAGGGAAGCGCGTAATCCCCAAGCGAACGTTCGGGGGGTGTTTCAAAAAGTGCGCGATACTCTTCGGTAGACAACGCGTCGCTGCATGTATACAGCAGCGCGGCCAGTTCGGCTGCAAAATCCATCTGGACAAAACTCCTTGCATATATAAATCAGTAACACTTTTATCATACCACGGCAATGCAGGACAAGCCAATACTTTGTTGCAGGCGCGGCAAAAAACAAGCCGTCCGCAGCCTGTGCGCGGACGGCTTGTTTCAATCCGGATCAATCATACGATAGCCGACGCCAACTTCCGTAAAGATGTACACCGGTTCAGCGGGATTTTTTTCGATTTTACGGCGGATATTGGCCATGTTTACGCGGAGAATCTGATTATTGCCGCGGGCTGCGGGCCCCCACAGTTCCCGAAGAAGGTAATCGTATGTCAGAACCTTTCCGGCATAGCGTCCCAGCAATGCGACGATACGGTATTCATTTTGCGTCAGATGCACGTTTTCCCCATCGATATAGACGTGATGTTTGTCATAATCAATTGTCATACCGCCGGCATGGAATTTACCGGTCTGTGCCAGGCTGGGATTGGCGTCCTGCGTGCGAGTATGCCGCAGCGCCGTGCGAATGCGTGCCAGCAGCTCGTCTGTGCCGAAAGGTTTGGTAATGTAGTCATCCGCACCAAGATCCAATGCGGCAACTTTATCGCGTTCATATGTGCGCGCAGACACCACGACGATGGGTAACTGTGACCATTGCCGCACACGGCGGATGATATCCAGCCCATCCATATCCGGCAGTCCAAGATCCAAAATGATCAGATTGGGACAATGTGATGAGATCATGGTTTGCGCCTCCAGGCCGCTGTGGGCATAGAGTACATCATAATTGTTGGCGTTGAGTACAGCGCCGATAAAGCTGCTGATGCTTCGCTCGTCTTCAACAAGCAGGATTTTGTCTTTTACAGCCAAGGAATGTTCAAGCCTCCTTTTCAAGCGGAAGAATAAAAGTGAACCGCGCGCCTGCGCCAGCGACATTTTCGGCGTACATATGTCCGTGATGTGCGCGAATAATGGACATACACACGGAAAGACCGATGCCCATATTGCGGGAATCGTCTGAATGTACGAAATAACCTTCAAAAAGACGCGGAAATGCCTGCGGGGTAATGCCCCGTCCGTTGTCCGTTACGCAGAAACGTGCAGTATGTTCATCCCGCTGCAGACGTACGTCAATATGTGTGGTCGTCTTACCATGTATCGCAGCGTTTTCCATCAGATTCAGAATAACCTGTTCGATCAACGTGGCATCCATGGGAATAAACAGCATTTCCTGCGGTGCACTGACGGTAACTTCAATTTCGGCAAAACGTTTTTTGAATTTTTGAATCGCCTCTGCCAGAATTTCCTCACCAAGTTCCGGTTCGGTGTGCAGCGTTGCAGTTTGACTGTCGATGCGCGTGATGGATAAAAGGTTTTCCACAATGCGGATCAGCCATTGGGCATCATCGCGTACACCGCTTAAGAGCTGACGCGTTTCCTGTGCAGAAAGCGCATCCTGGTTGTCCAACACGGCGCTTGTTGCACCTAAAATTGAAGTCAAAGGCGTACGAAGATCATGTGACACGGCCCGCAGGAGGTTGGCGCGCATTTTTTCCTGTTCTGTTTCAAGACGCAGCTGTTCGGCCTGTTTAATCCGTGTCGTCATGGCACAGGTCAAAACGGACACGGCGAGCATGACGGTAAAACACAGCGGGTAGCCGCTCATGGTAAAATTTATGGTCAAATACGGATAGGTAAAGATGTAGTTGGCGACGATTGTACCCAGGAATGAAGCTGTAATTCCATAGAAGTAACCGTTTGTGCAACGGGAAATAATCAGCACCGCGAGTACGAAAATCAGTGGCACATGCATATCTTCTTCGTGGAAAAAAAGCCACAAAAGCGCGCATACACCACAAGCACAGGAAAAGATCAGCACGCTGACCAGTGTGTCGCGCCAGCATAACGGGAAATAGGAGGACAGCTGCTGCGAGAAGGTTTTTTGCCTTGTTTTCATGCGTATCGGGTCTCCATCTGATGCCGTTTACATCAATGATGTCTAACGACAGTATGAAATGAGTATACCACGCAGGAATGCTAAGAACCTGTTAAGATAGAGAAAATAAGGATAGCAAAATTGTAAGAAACTGCTATAATAAGACTATTCGTGTGCGTTTTTTTGACGTAAAGCCCGTTCGCGCAGAGCGAAAGAAAGGAACGGACCCAAAGACTATGGAAGTGATTTACGAAAACATTCTGCTGATTCAATGGCAGCAGATTGTCATGTGGCTCATTGGCGGTATTCTGATCTATCTTGCCATTAAAAAGCAAATGGAACCGACACTGCTTTTGCCGATGGGATTTGGAGCGATTTTGGTGAATCTGCCCATGTCCGGTGCAGTAACGCAGGTTTATGAAGGTGTCAGCGAAAGCGGGGCGCTGGATGTACTGTTTAATGCCGGCATTGCAAATGAATTGTTTCCGCTGATCCTGTTTATCGGTATTGGTGCGATGATTGATTTTGGTCCGCTGCTGTCCAATCCCAAACTCATGATCTTTGGTGCGGCGGCGCAGTTCGGCATTTTCTTTACATTGTGTTTGGCGGCGCTGTTTGGGTTTGAACTGAAGGATGCTGCTTCCATTGCAATTATTGGCGCTGCAGATGGACCGACTTCCATTTTCGTAGCGCAGTACTTAAACTCCAATTACACCGGCGCGATCATGGTTGCGGCGTATTCCTATATGGCGCTTGTGCCAATTATTCAGCCGCCTGTGATTCGGCTGATTACGACGAAAAAAGAGCGTATGATTCGTATGCCGTATGAACCGGCAGAGGTCTCTCGGACCACCAGAATTCTTTTCCCGATCGTCATTACTGTCATTGCAGGACTTGTTGCGCCCCGCAGCGTTGCGCTGATTGGATTTTTGATGTTCGGTAATTTGATCCGTGAGTGCGGCGTACTGGATAATCTGTCTGAAACGGCGCAGAAGGTGTTGGCAAATCTGGTCACGTTGTTTTTGGGACTTACGATCGCGACAAAGATGCAGGCACAGTATTTCCTGAGTGTCCAGACGCTGATGATCATGGGCCTTGGACTGATTGCATTCATCTTTGATACGGTTGGCGGCGTGCTTTTTGCCAAGATTCTGAATCTGTTCAGCCGTCGAAAGATCAATCCGATGATTGGTGCAGCGGGAATTTCCGCTTTCCCGATGTCAGCGCGCGTTGTGCATAAGATGGGCCTGGAAGAAGACAATCAGAATTTCCTTTTGATGCATACCATTGGTGTCAATGTTTCCGGACAGGTCGCGTCCGTTATTGCGGGCGGACTGATTTTGAGCCTTGTCATGCATGTGCTGTAATGGGAGGATGAACAGATATGAACGTAGAACTGTTTAAAGTTTGTCTGGGTATTATGGCCAAGGGAATGGCAGGCGTACTGATTGTAGCCGCTGTGATTATTCTGGCCATGGTGCTGTTAAACAAGACGACGCGCGGCAAGAAACAGGATTGACGGTCAAACAGATACGGAAGATAATTTCATATTGACAGATAAAAAACAGCATGATATAATATGCTCTAATCGGTCTTTAAGACAGTCCCGCGAGGCTGCAAGACGATGCACAAGGGACAATCCGAAGGGATTGTGACGCATGCTATGCCCTGCCGCGCGCGGCAGGGCTTTTTTGATGGATCTGAAACGGTAGGAGGGAGATGCGTCTGATGCGGGTGAAGTCGGTTGTTATGGATGATAAGACCATGAAACGCACATTGCTTCGCATGAGCCATGAGATTATCGAGCGGTACCGCGGCGTGGAAAATGTTGCGCTCATCGGGATCCGGCGCCGCGGCGTGCCGTTGGCCCGCACGATTGCGCAGATTATCTGCAAGGTGGAGGGTACGCAGATTCCTGTTGGAGAACTGGATATTACCCATTATCGCGATGATCTGTCGACTGTGTGCCCCATGCCGCGAATTCAGGCTACGGATGTGCCGTTTGAAGTGACGGACAAGCGTATCGTTTTAGTGGATGATGTGATTTATACGGGGCGTACCTGCCGCGCGGCGATTGATGCGGTTTTTGCGTTGGGGCGTCCGGCATCCATCGCACTGGCTGTGATGGTGGACAGAGGGCATCGGGAACTTCCGATAAAACCAGACTTTGTCGGAAAGAACATTCCTACGTCCAAGAGTGAGGTTGTATCCGTCAGACTCCGCGAGTTTGATGGTGAGACAAATATTTCCATTCTGGAAAAGGATTCATAAGGAGGATGGGATCATGAACAAAACAAAGATCGGCAGCGAGCCGATCTACGACGCAAGGGAGCTGGGCGCGCCGCGCATGCTTGTCCTGGGCGTGCAGCATATGTTCGCGATGTTTGGCGCAACGGTTCTGGTGCCTGCACTGACGGGATTGAGCGTGTCGGCCACGCTGCTTTTTGCCGGCCTTGGCACATTGCTGTTCCATCTGCTGAGCAAGTGGAAGGTGCCCGCGTTTCTTGGTTCAAGTTTTGCATTTCTGGGCGGCTACGCAATGATCGCACCGATGCTCGAAGATCCTGCTACGGGCGAGTTTACGCTGGCAAATACGCAGATGTTGCCGTATGCCTGCTTCGGTGTGATGATCGCGGGTTTGTTGTATGTGATCCTTGCAGGTCTGTTCAAGGCGTTTGGTCCGCGCAAGGTCATGCGTTACTTCCCACCGATCGTGACCGGCCCGATCATCATCTGCATCGGTCTGACCCTTTCGGGGACGGCTATTGCCAACTGTGCAGCGAATTGGTGGATTGCCCTGGTTGCCATTGCGGTAGTCATTATTTGTAATATCTGGGGCAAGGGTATGATCAAGATTATTCCCATTCTTCTGGGCGTCATTGCGTCCTATGTGGTGGCGGCCTGCTTTGGAGAGGTTGATTTTACCGCCGTGCGGGAAGCCGCCTGGATTGGCCTGCCGTTCAAGATGCAGGAGACCGTGTTTTCTTTGATCGGCAATGCGGATACCTCCCTGCTCGTGACATCTGTTGTGACGATCGTACCGATTGCCATTGCCACGATTATTGAGCACATCGGCGACATCAGTGCAATCAGCTCCACCTGCGAGCGCAACTATATCGAAGATCCCGGCTTGCATCGTACCCTTCTGGGTGATGGCCTTGCTACAAGCTTTGCATCCATCTTCGGTGCACCTGCAAACACGACGTATGGTGAGAATACGGGCGTTCTTGCGCTTTCCCGCGTATATGATCCGCGCGTCATTCGCATTGCGGCGGGGCTTGCGATTATTCTGTCCTTCTCGCCGAAGTTTGCCGCGCTTGTCAGCGCGATGCCGACGGCGACGATGGGCGGCGTTAGCCTTGTGCTTTACGGTATGATTTCTGCGGTTGGTGTGCGAAATGTTGTGGAAAACAAGGTTGATTTTGCAAAGAGCCGCAACGTTATCATTGCTGCATTGATTCTTGTGCTTGCAATTGGCATCAATTACTCTGCTGCAGGCGCGGTGGTATTTTCTATCGGCAAGGTGACGATCAGCCTGTCCGGCCTTGCGGTAGCAGCACTTGTGGGTATTGCGCTGAATGCAATTCTTCCCGGCAAAGATTACGAGTTCGGTTCTGATTTGCAGGGCGATACCAGTGTAAACTTCAAAGTGTAAAGTCTTTTGCACCAAAAAAAGCGAAGGGAGAATTTCATTTCTCCCTTCGCTTTTTTATATTGGTTACAGGATACGTATGGCGCCGTCGCGCCGCACCTGCAGTACATGACAGCAGCCGGGACAGAAGGCATCTTCCATCATCTTGATAAAGCCATCCAGCATGTCCTTTGGAACGAAGTTTAACGTTGTGCCGGCAAAACCGCCGCCGTGTACACGGCAGGCGCCTCGAGTGCCAAGGTATTGTTCTGCAAGGCAAAGCGCCAAGGCGATTCCCTGACTTTGTGGGTTATTGATATCGGAAATATTCTGCAGATAGCGAATGGATGAAAGTCCGGATTCGCGAATTTGCGTTAGAAAACCATCAAAGTCGCCCTCGCGCAGCAATTGCGCTTCCCGTACAGCGCGCGCATCGTCGTCAAAAAAGTGAATGGCGCGCAATAATGCGCGATCTCCGCAAACGCTGCGAATTTTCGGTATGTTGGAAAGGACGGTTTTTTTGTCGGTTTGCCGCAGTACTTCGCAGCCCAAAAGCTGCGCAACCGCCTTCATTTCGCGCGGCATGGAAGCGTATTGATCGGTCAGATTTTCATGGTCATCGCCAGTGGCGACAACGACAAGGGCATAACCGGCCTGACCAATATCAAATTGTACGGCATCAATGATCGGATTGTTTGTATCGGCAAAATCGATTGCGACAAAACCGCCGTTAGCCGTGGCAGTTTGATCCATCATACCGCTGGGCTTTTTATAGTATTCGTTTTCTGCCAGTTTCCCGGCTACGGCAAGCTCAACCGGTGTGACACGTCCGGCATTGAACAGATGGCTGAAAATCGCACCGATTAAAGATTCAAATGCTGCGCTGGAGGAAAGTCCGGAACCGACGAGCACATCGCTTGTGACATAGGCACAGAAAGCGCCGATACGATATCCCATATGGGAAAGCCCGGCTGCAACACCGCGTACGAGCGCGGCAGATGTGCCGTTTTCCTGCGGCTGCGGCTGCAAATCTTCCAATGCCAGCGTAAACGGCGCACCAACATCGGAAATCACGCGTATGACGCCATCGTCACTGGGTGCAGTGACGGCGATGACATCCAGACTGATTGCGGCGGCCAGTACGTGGCCGCAGTTATGGTCGGTGTGGTTGCCGCCGATTTCCGTACGACCGGGTGCAGAAACTACAATGACACCGTCACGGTCGCCGAAATGCTGCGTAAATTGTGCCATGGCATTTTCATACCGTGACTGCATGGAATCCAGTGCGTCGTTGCCGTAGACCTGGCAAAGACGCGTTTGTGCATTGGGGAAATCCTTCAGTTGCATGTTGTTTCAACGCTCCTTTGAAGCAGTCTTACCCTAATATGGGGTATTTACAGGGCGCGTGCGATTGCGTCGGCGGCAAGCAGCGCATCGGCAACCATTTCGGCTGTGACGGGGAAAGGCATATTGCCCATTGTATCAGTTGGCGCGCAAGCTGCCTCGGCAACGCGCATCAGCTCTTCACGGGTAACGCCTTGCAGACCAAGGTCGGCAAACGTGGTGGGCAAACCGACGCTGCGGCAGAAAGACAGGACCGCGTGGATTTCGCTTTCATCCGCATTTTCAAGTACAAGCTGCGTCAGCGTACCGAAGGCCACTTTTTCACCATGATAAAGGTGATGACACTGCGGGAGCATGGTAAGTCCATCGTGTATGGCGTGCGCAGCGGCAAGACCACAGGATTCAAAGCCGAGACCGGACAAAAGCGTATTGGCTTCAATGATGTTTTCCACAGCCTGCGTACAGGCGCCTGCAGAGAGTGCTTCTTTGGCTTTCTTTCCGTCGGAAAGCAGCGTTTCATAGCACAGACGGGCAACGGCATAAGCGGCGGCTGTAGCGCTGCCGCCGGCACAGGTTGATGCGCCGCTTGCGACGCAGGCGCGTGCCTCAAAGAAGGTGGCAAGTGCATCGCCCATGCCGCTGACCAACAGGCGAACAGGCGCATTGGCAATGATCGCAGTATCCACCAATACGGCGTCTGGATTTTTAGGGAAGAACCAGTAGCGATCAAACTGTCCCTGGGGTGTGTAGATCACTGCAAGCGCGCTGCAGGGCGCGTCGGTGGAAGCGATTGTGGGACAGATGACAACCGGACAGGACAGAAGATGCGCCGCTGCTTTTACGGCATCCAGCGTTTTGCCCCCGCCGCAGCCGACAAGATAATCGCACGCATTGTCGCGGGCATTTTGCACAAGGCGATTGATTTCCTCGTCACAGCATTCACCACCAAATGCTGCAAATGCCGGCGTGATGGGCTGCTTGCATTGCGCGTAGCTTTGTTCAATTTGTGTGCGGATTCGCTTTAACCCGGACTGCGAAGCGATGATGAGCGGATGCGATCCAAAGGATTTTGTATGTTCTGCGATGCGGGAAAGCTCGCCTTTACCTTGGATGTAGCGGCCGGGACTGATCAGAATACGTGCCATAAAAAGACTTCCTTTCCAAGTAGTAGAATGTTTGTTATAAAAATGCACGGCGAAAGCCGTGCATCATTCGAATTACTCCTGCAAATCGCGATCTTTGGGATCTCCGAGGAAAAACAGCGCGATGGTACCCGGGCCTGAATGCGATCCAATGACGGGACCAATGTTGTCCAGACGCACAACGGCATCGGGAATGCGCGATACGATAGCATCGCGAACCTTCTGTGCAAGCGCTTCGTCGTCCGCATGACACAATACCATACGCTTCACATCGACTGCATTGCGTTTCAGCGGTGATTCAGCCAGGTAGGTGATGGCACGTTTGATACCTTTGCACTTGGCAAGCGGCACAAGGCGGCCTTGCAGATCGCACTTTAAGATCGGTTTAATGTCCAAAATAGTGCCAAAAGCAGCCTGCGTGGCGGTCAGTCGTCCGCTGCGGCGCAGGTATTTCAGATCTGAAACAGTAAAAATGTGGTTGATCCGATCGCGCAGCTGCATGGCATAGTCCGCTGTTTCCTGCAGTGTTGCGCCGCTTGCCTGCTTTTCCAGGACGTAATCAATTAACAGTCCCAAACCGCCGGATTCACATAACGTATCAACGACGATAATTTTACGGTCAGGAAAACGCGGCGCAAGCTCCGATGCGGCAAGCGTTGCGCTTTGCACAGCGCTGGAAAGTGCGGAAGAAAAACCCAGATACAGGATATCCTGTCCGGCTGCAAGGGTAGGGGTAAATTGCTCTACGTATTCTTGCGGC
Organism: Christensenella sp.; assembly: GCA_019420085.1. Taxonomy (GTDB): domain Bacteria; phylum Bacillota; class Clostridia; order Christensenellales; family Maliibacteriaceae; genus RGIG9107. Next base: position 2,130 of record JAHZHV010000133.1, on the reverse strand, counting down.
GACGGCTGGGATGTCGTAAAGCGTACGCCCTCGCGCATTTTTGTGTAAAAGGACTGATAATTGTCCTGTGCGTTCATGATTTCGTCGGTTACATCCTGTGTATCCAGAAGGATATGCATCTGAATCATTGGCGCAGGGGCAGGAAAACGGTCACTGCAGGAATCAATATGAATGCAAAAAGACACGAAAAACACCTCCACTTGGACAGGTAAAGGGCAGATTTTCCCATGTGCTTTTTACCCTGCAACCGTCCATTTCTAATGTTTTGAGTATACCATGAATTCCCATGAAAGAACAAGTAAGCATGGATAACGAAATTGTAGATTTCCAGCTGCCGAAAAATGCGACGGATGTTTGACATCGAACGATCCATGCTATACAATGACGCTTGTGTCAATATATAGAAGAAAAGCGGAGATGAAACCAGTGATCAGAGAAGATTTGAGAAACCTTGCCATTATCGCCCACGTCGATCACGGGAAAACCACGCTTGTGGATGCAATGCTGCGTCAAAGCGGTACGTTTCGCGACAATCAGGTTGTAGCGGAACGCGTAATGGACTCGGGTGATTTGGAGCGTGAACGAGGCATTACGATTCTTGCCAAAAATACCGCGCTGCATTGGAAAGGCGTCAAATTCAATATCGTCGACACACCCGGGCATGCGGATTTCGGCGGCGAGGTGGAACGCGTATTGCGCATGGTTGACGGGGTTTTATTGGTTGTTGATGCTTTTGAAGGACCGATGCCGCAGACGCGTTTTGTGTTGCAGCGCGCATTGGCAGAAGGTCTGCGTATTGTGGTTGTTGTCAATAAGATCGACCGCAAGGATGCCCGCTGTGATGAAGTTGTCGATGAGGTGCTGGAACTTTTGATGGATCTGGATGCAAGCGATGACCAGCTTGATGCACCGTTTGTCTTTGTTTCCGCGCGGGAAGGACGGGCGGGCATGTCCGCGGATCAGATTACGGATACGCTGACGCCGTTGTTTGATACGATCCTGGAACACATCCCGGCGCCGCAGGGAGATCCCGATGCGCCGCTGCAGGCACAGATTGCTACCATTGATTCCTCTGCATTCGTGGGACGTATTGGAATTGGCCGCATTGTCAATGGGCGGATGAAGCCGGGAGAAAGCCTGACCCTTTGCCGGCATGACACGGATATGGCACGCACGGTCAAAGTGCTGGATATTCAGCAGTTTGATGGCCTTGGAAAATCCAAAGTGGATGAAGCCTGTGCAGGAGATATTGTAGCGATATCGGGTATTGAGGGTGTCAATATCGGCGATACGCTCTGTTCGCTTGGAACGGTGGATCCGCTGCCTTTTGCAAAAATCAGCGAACCAACGCTTTCTGTTGTCTTTTCCGTTAACGATAGCCCCTTTGCGGGTACGGAAGGCACCTATGTGACAAGCCGTCATTTACGCGAGCGTCTGTATCGGGAGCTGGAAAGCGACTTGTCTTTGCGCGTGGAGGATACGGATACGACGGAAGCGTTTCGTGTTTCCGGCCGCGGGGAGCTGCATTTGTCGGTGCTGATTGAGACGATGCGCCGGCAGGGATATGAGTTCCAGATTTCCAAGCCGAATGTTATTTTAAAAGAGATTAACGGTGTGATGCAGCAGCCGATGGAGCGTGTGCTGTTGGATGTGCCGCAGGAATATGCCGGCACGATGATCGAACTGATGGGTGCTCGTAAGGCAGAGATGCTGAATATGTCCGTTGCGCCGGGTGACCGCACGCGACTGGAGTTTTCGATCTCTTCGCAGGCACTGATGGGTTTCCGCAGTTTGATGATGACGCAGACGCGTGGTGAGGGTATCATCAATTCCAGCTTTGACGGCTATGCACCAATTACAGAAATGCCGATGGAGCGGCGCAACAGTGCATTGGTTGCCACGGAGACAGGTGAAGCCGTAAGCTATGGCTTGTTCAATGCACAGGAACGCGGCGTGTTGTTCATTGGTCCCGGTGAAAAAGTATATGCCGGTATGGTTGTAGGCGAAAATCCGCGCAATCAGGATATTGACGTCAACGTTTGCAAACGCAAGCATGTATCGAATATGCGTGCATCCGGCAGTGACGAGGCACTGCGCCTTGTACCGCCGCGTCAGCTTTCCTTGGAGCAG
>JAHZHV010000132.1:343-6398 GCA_019420085.1 Christensenella sp. | reverse complement strand
GACCGCTGCACAAGATATTGGCAGCGATGCGTCTGTTTTCTTTCAAAACATGCTCTTGGGCAATCTTGCCGATACATATGATCATCTTCTTGTTGCACCAAACGGCCTGAAAAATGCACTTGTAAAACTCTTTGACCGCGAAATTGCAAAGGGAAGCGAAGGTTTTATCTGTATCAAGGCAAATTCTCTGACCGAACGGGAAATCATTGACAAGCTCAGCGAAGCTTCTCGTGCCGGCGTGCGTGTGGAACTGATCCTGCGCGGCATTTGCTGCTTGCGCCCCGGTATTCCCGGCAAAACGGACAATGTGCATGTGACCAGTATCGTTGGACGTTTTCTGGAACACTCCCGCATCTACCGCTTCGGCCGTGATGAAGACTTGCGTCTGTTTATTTCTTCCGCTGATCTGATGACTCGTAATCTGAACCGCCGTGTGGAAATTGCATGTCCTGTACGCGATCCTATTCTCATTGAAAAACTCCTGCACATACTGGATATTCTGCTGCGGGATAATGTGAAGGCAAGCACACTGCTTTCCGATGGCTCCTATCTGCGCAAGATTGCGTCAGATACGCCACTTTGCAGTCAGGAATATTTCATGGCGCATTCTCTGCACAGCGAGGCGGAACGCAGCGAATCCATTCACGAGGAAAAACACACCGGTGCGTCCTTTTTCAAGCGGCTTCGTGCGCGATTGCGCGGCAAATAAAACCGATGAAAAGCGCCGCCCAGGCTGGATGAACTTCCTGCCTGAGCGGCGCTTTTTGTTATATGATCTTTTTCGTCAGTCACGCACTGCGTAGTTATCAAAGTATCCCTGAATCAAAATAACAGGTGTCCCCTTATCACCGGAACCACTTGTCAGATCGCAGAGACTGCCCAGAAGATCCGTCAATCTGCGCGGCGTCGTACCCTGCGACTGCATACCGATATTGGTGCCGCTTTGACGATGTTCGCGAATTTTTTCGATCATACAGCGCTCCGCTTCTTCGCTGGACATGCCGCCAAGCTGATTATCCGCAATGTATTTCAGTTTCAATTCATTCGGCAAGCCTTCCAGTCCCGCCGTATAAGCAGGAGAAACAACCGGATCAGCCAATTCCCAAATTCCACCGACAGGATCCTTGAAAGCACCGTCTCCATAGACCATGACTTCAATGTGTTTACCCGTAGAAGCATACAGTGCATCCGCCACCTTCTGCACAAAAGCGTTGCAATCCTTGGGGAAAAGCTTAACGCGATCCTCGGAAGCCTTATTGGAACCAAGCACGCCGAATTCAGCGTTATAGCCGCTTCCGTCAATCGGCTCGTTGAGAATATCACACAGCGTATAAACCGTACGGGCACCAGCCTTTTTCAACATACGCACGCTGCGCTCACGCGTGTGGATATCTGCTGCCAAAACATCCTGCACAAAGTTGAGAATCATTTTTGGGCTGTTGCCAAATACAATCTCAATGTTGTCACCCAGGCTCTTGTAATACTCAATGTAATCAACATTGGTAAAAGTATGCCTGCATTCACCAAACTTTTCCCGGAATTGTGCTTCGGTCAAAACATCCGTATAAGGATTGACACCGGACTCTTCTACCGCATCCAGCGTCAAAAGATGGTTTCCAACCTCGTCACTGGGATAGCTGAGCATCACCACAACACGATCTGCGCCCATCGAAATGGCTTTGAGCAGCATAGCAAAACGGTTGCGGCTCATAATCGGGAACAACACGCCCACTTCCCCGGAGGGAAATTTGCGCCGCACATCTGCCGCAATCTGCGCGAGCGTCGCATAGTTCCCCTGCGCACGCGCTACAACAGCTTCCGTCACACCAACGACGTCCTTATCATGAAACGAAAAACCTTCTTCGGACGCTGCGCGCATCAATTCGCGCACAACAATATCGGCAAGATCGTCACCCTGCCGGATTAACGGCATGCGAATGCCACGCACGGTTGTTCCCGTCATTCTCATAGTGCATAACCTCCCAAAATCTGTCCGCTTTTTCACGAACCGTTTTATTATACCATTGCATTTTGCTTGAAGTAAAGCGATTTGCACATCCGGCATGTGTTTTTTCGTGTAAAAATTATATACTTTCCGAACAGTCGCATTGCTTTGTCGCTTTCACTGCGAAATCCGAGAGGCCATCATACAGTCAACCAAGGACGTCTTTACAGACACGCAATGCATTCTTTTTACACACCAATTCAATTTCCGCATCGGTAAAGCAGGTTTCCATCGCCCGAATAATCTGCGGCACACCGCCATAATCCGAAAACGCAAGTTCACAATCTGCAATACCATCAAAATCCGAACCGAAACACAGCGCTTCAATGCCTGCCTGATCGCGAATATGCAGCATATGCCGCAATATGTCTTCCACATACGTATATGCGCTTTTTTCCCGCAGAAAAAACGAGTAAAAATTGACGCCGCATATTCCCCCACTGTCACCAATGATATGAAGCATCTCATCCGTCAGGCAGCGCGGATGGTCACACAATGCCCGGCAACAGGAATGCGACGCGATAAAAGGCTTTTTGCTCAAATGCGCTACGTCGAAAAAACCACCGTCGGAAAGATGGGATACATCAATGAGAATACCTTTGTCATTGCAGTACCCAATCGCTTCTTTGCCAAATGGCGTAAGTCCGCGCTGCATGCACTGCGCGTCGGAACTGTTTGGATACCCGAAACAGGTCGGGGCATTCCACGTTGGCGTCAAAATACGCACGCCCATATCATAAAGCATGTCAAGTCGTGTCCAATTCCCGTCAACCGGACCGCCGCCTTCCAGGGAAAGCAGCGCACAAATTTTCCCCTCTGCTGCGCACGTTTCCATCTGTCGCACGCACGTCGCCTTTGCAATCTGCGCGCCATAATCCTGCATTTGTGTACTGAACACATCGTACTGCAAAAGCACGTGTTCCCACGGCGTATAGACGTTCTGATCATATACAGTGGGTGCATCATGGCCAAACAGCGCGAAAACCTGCGCAAATGCGCCACCGGCGCGCAAACGGGGCAGATCAATCTGCCCGTCATTGCGCGCCAGCGTCTGGTGCCGCATCATAACGGCATTTAAAATTGTGTCACAGTGCCAGTCAAAGACGCTGTGCATCAAATCATCTCCTGCAAATCATTTTCGTAAACAAGACCAATCTGACGCCGCGCCTCATCCAGAATTCGAATCACCTCACGCTCCTGTGTCGTCACGCGAGCAGCAAATTCCGGATCCGGCATGCGAAGCTGATGCAAAAATGCACGCAGCTCATAGTGCATATTTGCCTCAAGCGGCAGTCGATCCACGGGGATATCCCAGCAGTTTCCGGCATTGTCATAACCCTTGAGTTTATCCAGTTCACCCGACATGGAAAATGTGACACTGCCCTGCTCACCACCAATTTCACACGGCAAATGCGACGTATGAACCTTTGACGTCATGCAGACGCATTCAAACGTCGGATAACTGAGGATAACCGTGCACACACCGTCAACGCCTTTGCCTTCCTCCAGCAATACGCCCGTTGCCGTTACATGCTGCGGCGCACCAAACAGTGCAACTGCCAGCTGAATATTGTACACGCCCATATCCATAACCGCGCCGTTTGCAAGCGCCTTATTAAACGTATTCGGATTTTCCCCGCGCAAGTACTGATCATAGCGGGAAGAATACCGATTCATCTGCAATACCGCGCGTCGGATCGGTCCAATGCGATTCAATTCACTGCGAAGCACATCAAAAGCAGGCATGTAAATATTTTTGATAGCTTCCATCAAAAACACGCCATGCTCCTGTGCCGTATGAATCATACTTTCCACTTCTGCCGCATTTGCAGCAAACGGCTTCTCGCAAAGCACGTGTACGCCATTACGCAGAAAAATATTGGCAATCTTCGCATGGCAGTAATTGGGCGTTGCAATATATGCCGCATCGACAAGACCGCTTTTTGCCATCTGTTCAAAATCGGTAAAAACATGTTCGATTCCGTATTTATCGGCAAACGCGCGGCCCGTCTCCTGTTTGCGCGAACCAACGGCAACTGCTTCGAAATCATCGAGGCCCTCTGCTGCGCGCATCAATCTGTCTGTAATAAAATTCGTGCCAATCAACCCGAAGCGCATGAAACAAGTCTCCCCTCAACCAATCATTCGCACGGGTAAACAAGTCCCCACTGTCTGCGGCATTCGTCCAGAATCTCCATTACACGAATCGTCGATGCAATCGGACAAATGGGACTGTCCGTCAATCCACGGTTCAGGCAATCGACCACATGCTCAATCTGTGCTTTATGGTTATTCTGCGGCTGGGGCTGCGCAATATCGTAGCTTTCTCCGGAAAGCATATTGATCTTGGCATTCATGCAGGTGGGGAAAATTGCCTCCATGCGGCCAATCGTACCGTTGACAGTAAAATGGCGCGTCATATACGAGCGGAAGGCAAGCATCATCGTTACCGTACGATGGTTGGAATACTCCAAAATAATGGAGCTTTGCGTATCAATGCCATTTTCAATCGTACCGCTGGTCAGGATCTTCTGCGGCATTTCCTCGTCAAAGAGCATCTGTACCGCATGCGTGGTATAGCATCCAAGATCCAGGATAGCGCCGCCTGCCAGTGCCGGACGGTTGTAACGATCCAAATCACCCTTGACATCAGGCGACACGCGGCCGAACGTCACCGTTACCATGCGGATGTCGCCCAACCGGCCATCCTTGGCCTTTGCAATTGCATCCATTGTTGGCTGATGGAACCGCACCCACAGCGCTTCCATGACAAACAGATTCTTTTCCTTGGCAAGACGCGCAACTTCCTTGGCCTGTGCCGCATTGACTGTAAAGGACTTTTCGCAAAGGATGTGCTTGTTATGCTCAATGCAGAGCAGCATGTTCTGATAATGATGCGAATGCGGCGTGGCAATGTAGATGATATCCACATCGGGATCGCTGCACAATTCCTCATAGCTGCCGTAGGCACGCGGAATATGATGTTCCGCTGCAAACGCCTGCGCTTTTTCCAGCGTACGGGAACCCACCGCCAGAACTTCCGCATGCTCTACCGACGCAATGGTATCCGCAAGTCTTGCGGCAATGTCACCTGTTGCCAGAATGCCGAAACGAATCGTTCTCATGAAATATGTTCCTCCAGATCTTGATTGCCGCACACGCGGCTGGAATTCTTTCGCTTTTATCTTACTATACAAAACACGTTTTTTCTACCGGAAACAGCACAAAAAAACGCATGCGTTGACATGCGTTTTTCACCGTTATACATTTTCAAAATACGGTTCGGGATAAATTTCATCATACCCCAGCGACAACAAAAAGCGCTTTAACTGCATGCACAACGCACAACTGCTGACATACCCCTGCGGATCAGGCTGAAAACCCTTCTGCAGACAGAATGAATACAGGCCCTGAAGGCCCTCCCGGCGCAATATGTCAAGCAACGGATAGCGTCCCGGCGTTCCGCCCTCCAATGCCCAATCCAGCGCCACGCCAAATCCAAGGCAATGTTCCGGCAGGAAGCGGCCATACAGATCGACATGTCCGCTGCGCATCGTGCGCATCGTATGTGCATTGCACATACCCGCAACTTCCTGCGCCGGTCGTTTGCGACAGCATTCCTGCAGAAGACGAAGCGCCCGTCCGTTAAACGCAAGACCGTATTCCGCCGCTACGTCCGTACGATACGACGCGCCAAAGACGCTGCATACCTGCGTCTCGTTCAGCGGATGGGACAAGTCCATATCCATATGCATCCGCAGCAATCGATTCAGATAGCGTTCCTGCCAGATGAAAAAGTCCATGCCGCATTCCCGACACCATGCAATAAAATTCACGACGCGCTGAGGCGGTACAAACTGCACATGAAATGGGTCGCAGGAAGCCATGAGCGTATTGCCGCCCAGCTGCTTGACGCGCCGGATTTTCTCCACCGCATCTTCCCGACGTGCACACCAGAAGGCATTTGTTTCAATATAGTCAATCGCAATGTCTGCCTGTGCCAATTTTTCCAAAACCATACAAAGCCCTTCAAAATGAAGGAACGGTTCG
>JAHZHV010000132.1:0-308 GCA_019420085.1 Christensenella sp. | reverse complement strand
AGCGATAGTTAACCATGATACCAAGATTTTGCATGATATACGCCTCGCCTTAATCTCTCTATGCGCTCCTTGTAATATCCCGAATCCATTTTCCGGATACAATTCTGCGATAGGAACAGAAAATTTTGATCACGTCATCGCTGATTTTAAGCAGATACATCCACACGATACCGCTTTGAAACACAAGCGCCGCAATTGCAGATCCCGGCAAAGAAAACAAGAACATCGGTAATACATCCAAATACATGCCGGTTTTTACATCTCCGCCGCCGCGCAGGACACCTACAATGTTAATCGTATTCAACGCT
>JAHZHV010000131.1 GCA_019420085.1 Christensenella sp. | reverse complement strand
GCCCGCATTGATGCTTTGCTGCATCCACATAAGATTATTGTGTTCAATGTCAAGACAAGCGCGGGTGTTGTCACGTCGTTTAAGATATGCGTGGTATGTGCCTGCTGCGACCCAAGACAGGCGGAACATGATATCTACATGCAGGTGGATTGCGACGTTCCTTACGATGCTTTGGTGTACACTGTATCGCAATGGGATGCGCTGCTTTCCCAGCCGTATTCTTTTGCCAGAAAAATCAACGCCATGGGGGAAGTCTATCATGTCACGGCGTAGGAGCGGCAATGGTGACAGCAGACACTATTGGGACTGGCTGGATTTTGCCCAGGACGATCTTACGGCGGCACAATTGCTTTGTAAAAACGAGTCGTGCCGAAACGCCGCAGCGTTTCATTGCCAGCAGTGCATTGAAAAGGCGCTCAAAGCGTTTATCCTGTTTGATACGGGTGAAGCGGTGGATGGACATAATCTGACGTGGCTGTGCCGTCAGGCGGTCAAACGCAACCGCGATTTTGCGCAGTGGCTGGATGAAAGCGCTTATTTGAATCGGTATTATATTCAAACCCGGTATCCGTCGGATGAGCCGCTGGCGCTTTGTGAGGCGCAAATTCAAAAAGCGTGCAGTATGGCAAATGAAATGTATACAGCGATCTGCAGCTATGTGGAAGAAAAAGATGGACAATAAAATACAAAGGCGTCTTGACAGAATTGAAAAACGGTTGCACAATAGGGGCACAACATCTTGTGCCCCTATTGATATGGAATACAAGATTAAGGAAAATATGTGATGAATGAGGCGGAGGAACCAGGTGAGACAAATCAGGAGCATCAAGAAACGCGACGGTTCAATTGTATCGTTTGATCCGATGAAAATAGAGAATGCAATCTGTCTTGCAAGCGTCGCAACGCCGGAAGAGACGATGAGCACAACGGATCTGAAAAAACTGACGGCATCCGTGGTGGAGCGGCTGCCCAATGTTGAGATCCCTTCTGTGGAACAGGTACAGGACCTGGTAGAGGAAGCGCTAATTTACGCAGGTTTTGCAAAGACGGCCAAGGCATACATCCTGTATCGTGCGGAGCATGCAAAACGCCGCCGGGACGGCGAAGAGCTGATGCGTATCTTCCGTGAACTGACGTTTTCCATGGCAAGCGATGCCGACATCAAGCGCGAAAATGCGAATATTGATGCGGATACCGCAATGGGAACGATGCTCAAATATGGTTCGGAGAGCGCCAAGTATTTTGTTGATAACGAAATCCTGCCAAGTGATATCTCACAGGCACATTTGCAGGGTGATATCCATATTCATGACAAGGATTTCTACATGCTGACGGAGACCTGCTGCCAAATTGATCTGATCAAGCTGTTTAAGGGCGGTTTTTCCACTGGTCATGGCGTATTGCGTGAACCGTCCGGAATTACCAGTTATGCGGCGCTTGCCTGCATTGCCATTCAGGCCAATCAGAACGAAATGCATGGCGGACAGTCCATCCCCAATTTTGATTATGCGATGGCCAAGGGTGTTGCCGGAACGTATGTCAGTTCCTATTACCGCGCTTTGGCACAGGAACTGATGGGTGCGTTTGGATGGGATGTGCGTTCTGCCGGTGCATTCGCCGACGGTATCCGCATGGCGATGCAGAATGAAACGGATTTTTTCAAAAGCAGCGTCACGACGCCTGCGATGGGGAACATCGATGCGTTTGGACAGGAGTTGAAGCGCCTGTTTGCCGTGCTTCCAAAGGATTTCGCTGCGCATTTGCCTTCTGATGCCGGACAGCATTATGCGGGTGCGCCTGCACGGTCCGATTTCGTTGGAAACGTGTCTGTGCTTCCGGAGACGTTTGATCCGGAAACCGTTTCCAGAATGCATGAGCGCGCACAGCAGATTGCGCTGATGAATACGGAGCGGCTGACATACCAGGCAATGGAGGCGCTGATCCACAATCTCAATACGATGAATTCCCGTGCGGGTGCGCAGGTGCCGTTTTCCAGTGTAAACTACGGAACGGATACCTCGCCTGAGGGACGTCTGCTGATGAAGAATCTGCTGCTTGCCACCGATGCAGGACTTGGCGGCGGTGAAACCCCGATTTTCCCGGTACAGATTTTCAAGGTAAAAGAAGGCGTCAACTACAATCCTGAAGATCCGAACTATGATTTGTTCAAGCTCGCGATGAAGACGTCGGCAAAACGCCTGTTCCCGAATTTCAGCTTCATGGATGCGCCGTTTAATCTGCAGTATTACAAGGCTGGAGATCCGGATACCGAGGTTGCGTATATGGGATGCCGTACGCGCGTGATGGGCAACTATTACGATCCGTCCAGAGAGATTACGCCCGGACGCGGAAATCTGTCGTTTACATCGATCAACCTGCCGCGTATTGCCATTGAGGCAAACCATGATATGGCGCAGTTTTACCGCCTGTTGGACGAGCGCATGCATCTTTGCTTCCGGCAGCTTCGCCATCGATATGAGATTCAGTCCAGGCGTAAGTGCCGCAATTATCCATTCCTGATGGGACAGGGTATCTGGATCGATTCCGATTCACTGGATCCGGATGACAGCATTGGAGAGGTTCTCAAGCATGGAACGCTGAGTGTTGGTTTTATCGGACTTGCCGAGACGCTTGTGGCGCTGATTGGTGAGCATCACGGACAAAGCGAAAAGGCACGTGCGCTGGGACTTGAAATCGTTACTCATATGCGGGACCTTTGCGACCAGGAGACACGTGCGTACAAGATGAACTATACGCTGCTGGCTACGCCTGCTGAAGGACTGTCAGGTCGCTTCGTCCGTCTGGATCGGGCGCGTTACGGCAGCATTGCCGGGGTCACAGACCGCGATTATTACACCAACTCGTTCCACGTACCGGTGTATTATCCGATTCGTGCATTTGATAAAATTCGCATTGAGGGGCCGTATCATGCGCTGACCAACGCGGGACATATCAGTTATGTGGAGTTGGACGGTGATGTTGCGATGAACCTGGAGGCTTTTGAAGCCGTCATTCGCTGCATGAAGGAATCCGGTATTGGATACGGTTCGGTCAATCATCCCGTTGATCGGGATCCCGTCTGTGGATATACGGGAATTATTGGTGAGTGCTGCCCCCGCTGTGGGCGGCGTGATGGCGAGGCTGTGAGTGTGGAAAAGCTTCGTGAACTGAAGAAAAAGTATCCGCATATGCCCGATTTTTACGGACTCGTGTAAAAAGGGCATTGCAGGTTGCAGATTTGATTTTTAGGGAGGAACAGTTTTATGCAGGACAAGAAACAGTGCAAGCAGGTTGGTCAGGGCGTTAAATTTGAGCGCATTCGCCGTATTACGGGTTACCTGGTTGGAACGGTCGATCGTTTCAATGATGCAAAGCGCGCAGAGGAGCACGATCGTGTCAAGCACGGAATCTGAGCATTCCGCATATAAGACGCTTCGCATCAACGCAATTGTTGATGAATCCATTGTCGATGGCCCAGGTTTTCGCATGACGGTTTTTACGCAGGGGTGTCCGCATCACTGTGTTGGCTGTCATAATCCGCAGACGCATGATTTTGCCGGCGGATATGATGTGAAAATCGAGGATATTCTGGAGCGCTTTGATGACAATCCATTGCTTTGCGGCATGACACTGTCAGGAGGGGAGCCGTTCTGTCAGAGTGAGGCGCTTGTTCCATTGGCAGAAGCGGTCAAATCACGCGGCAAGACAGTGATGGCATATTCGGGATATACATATGAGCAATTGCTGCAGCTGGACGATCCGTTTGTTCGTAAGCTGCTGTGCCTGTGCGATATCCTTGTAGACGGTCCGTTCATTTTGGCGCAGCGCAATCTGGAACTGTTGTTTCGCGGGTCTGAAAACCAGCGAATGCTGTTTCTGCGCGACGGAAAGATTACGCATACCTGTTAATCAAAAACGGACTGCAGTGTTGAAAACTGCAGTCCGTTTTTTTGTCTGCCAAAAAAAGCTGAATTGTAAACGCATCAAGAAGGGTTTACAATATTTGACGCAGAGCCATCGGATATTTGGGATATACCTGCGGCCGCAACGGTACAGTCACAGGGCAGTGTAATGACGAAACGAATCCGCTGATCGGCGCTGGAGGCGCAAATCGTACCGCCATGCAGTTGAATCAGCTGCTTTGCGATTGCCAGCCCGAGCCCGGCGCCGCCTTTTTGCGTTCCGCGTGCACGGTCAAGCCGGAAGAATTGATCAAAGAGCCGCGCCAGTTTTTCCGGTGGGATGGTGTTGCCGCTGTTTTCAAACGTAAGAATGATGTTGGTCTTTTCCTGCACGGCATAGATGTCAATACAACTGTCGGCGAAACTGTAAAAACAGGCGTTGCGCAGCAGGTTATCAAAAACGCGTGCCAGCTTGTCATCATCGCAGACACATGGCAATTTGGCGGGCAGATGCAGTTGATAGGTCAGATGGTTTTCTTCCAAAACGGGTTCAAATTCGTTGGTGATCTGTTCCAGCATACGCGTTAAGTCTACGCATCTTGTTTCCAGTGTCAGACGGGAAAGGTTAAAACGGGTAATCTCAAAGAATTCATTAATCAGTTCTTCCAACCGCTGCGCTTTTGCAAGTGCAATTCCCGTATACTTGGCACGCTGCTTTTGTGTAAGCTGCGGCTCATCCTGCAGAAGCGACAGATAACCGATGACGCTGGTCAGCGGTGTTTTCAAGTCGTGAGCAAGATAAACGATTAAGTCATTTTTTCGCTGCTCCGCTTCTTTGGCAAGCATGCTGTTGTGCAGAGACTGCAGACGAATGGCATTGAGATGCTCGGCGACATCCAGCAAGGGCGCCGATAAGGTGATCGGCTGCTGAGAGGAAAGATCGACCAGCTGGCGGGATGCATCGATCAGCTCGTCCAGATATCGAAGCAGTCGCTGCAAAAATGCAAGCCCGATGATGAGCGTCCCGATAAACAGAAGGCCGGTGCACACTGCAAAAAGGTGATTCTCGATAAATTTTAAAACGTAGTATATGAGGGTTTCCCATGTCGTGTCCAGATACCATATGCGAGTGTTGCACAGGATTACGCATATTGCGACCAAAGCCACGAGACAGAGAATAAAAGCGGCAATTGCTGTTAAGTATTGTTTTGCTGTCTGACGCGCCAAAGATGAAGAGAATCTGCGGCGATTTGTTTGTTTATTGATCGGATTCAATGGTATAGCCAACTCCCCATACGGTTTTTATAAATTTTGGATTCTTGCGGGATTCGTGCATCTTTTCCCGCAAACGGGCAATATGTGTCATGACGGTGTTGTTGCTATCCAAAAAGCGCTCTCCCCATACAGCTTCAAACAACTCTTCGCTGGAAACGACTTTTCCAACATGCGTGCAAAGATACCATAAGATGGAAAATTCAATGGGGGTCAGGGAAAGCTCTTCTTTGTACAGAATGCATCTGTGCGTATCTTTGCTGATGGAAAGGCCTCGTATGTGGATGGTATCTGCACTGCTGGCATTTACGCCATTGGCCTGGTTATACCTTGTATACCGGCGCAGCTGTGTACGAATCCGTGCCATCAGCTCAAGCGGATGAAAGGGTTTGGTGATATAATCGTCAGCGCCAAGCGTCAGACCAAGGATCTTGTCTGTCGCTTCTACCTTTGCCGTCAGCATGATAATGGGAAAGAGCCGCCCTTCCGCGCGAAGCGTTCTGCAAAGCTCAAAACCATCGGTGTCAGGCAACATGATGTCAAGAAGCGCTAAATCAATTTTTTGCGTACGAGCACAGTTCAGGGCGTCTGAACCATTGTAAAACTTATGGACCCGATATCCCTCTGTTGTCAGATAGACGTCAATTAAATCTGCAATTTCAATTTCGTCGTCTACAACCAGGATATCCGTGCTTTTTTCTGACTGCATAGATAACTCATCCTTCCTCGTTTAGCAGGATTTGTATTTATTATAGCATGATCACTTTTTATACTCTTTACTTTTTTCTTGCGTTTTCGCATGTATGTACCACAGGTGTATGCGTTGACAACCACATTGACGTATGCCATAATAGTCCTGCCTTTTGGATATTGGCAAAAGTACGCAATGGTTTTGGCCTAAGAGAAACCCTTGCGCATGAAAGTAACGGAAAGAAACGTTGTGTTTTATCCTGACCTGTACCTGCCAAGTACCGCAAAGCCAAAGTTTTGCGCAAGTGAGTTCAGCTTCTTTTTTTGCGCACTTACAATTGAATCCTTCTTAATTTTTGTACAAGCCCCCGTAGCTCAGTTGGATAGAGCGGTCGCCTCCTAAGCGACAGGCCACTG
>JAHZHV010000130.1 GCA_019420085.1 Christensenella sp. | reverse complement strand
CTGGAAGAGGTTTTTGTATTGACCAGTGTGGGACAGCAGGTGCCTTTGACACAGGAGGATGACGAGTCATGACGCGGAAAAAAGCGGTATTGTATGCGGTAACGCTTTTGATCGCTGTTATGTTTCAGGCATTTTGGAACAAACTGGGAGGCCTTTTTGGTGCCTGCCCCGATACTGTGGCAGCATGCGCTGTTGCAATCGCTCCGTTTGCAGGATATTGGAGCCTGCTATATGCGGCAGTTGCCGGCCTGTTGATGGATGCGCAGCTTTCCGTTTCTTTTGGATTTCATATTTTACTGTATACTGCGGCAGCATGGTTTGCAACGTACAATGCGCGCGGTAAGACGGGTGCGATGGCTGCGGGTGCGGCGGCAGCAGGCGCTGGATATGCATGCGTACGTTGGCTTTTATGGATTGCGGGCGCTTTTTTACGCGGTTATCGCGTGGACTTCTATGCGGGGATGCTGAAAAGCATGCTTCCGGCGGCTGTGTTAACGGCGTTGATTGCAGCTGTCACGGCGTTATTGATGCAGTGGATTGGCAAAAGTGCGCTGTTGCGCACGCATGAGCGCAGGACGATGAAATATCGCTAAGGATTTTCGATCACACAGGAGGCGGAACAATTGCACGATAACAATCGATTTGAAGCGGAAGACAGAAGACCGTTTGACTCGACTGTTCGCATTGCGACTGTCGCAGTTGTGATCGTTCTGGCTTTCGCTTTGCTGCTGGTGCGATTGTATCAGCTGCAATTAAATGAGGGTGATCAGTATGCGGCCCAAGCGCAGGATACCAAAACCCAGACCATTTCGCTGGAAGGTGAGCGCGGTGACATTTTGGATGCCAATGGCGTGGTGCTTGCTACGAATCGTGAATGCTATCAGGTGAAGTTTACATGGGATCCGGATAAGCGCACGTCGGCGGGAAATGCCAATTATACCAGGAGCCTGCGCAGAGCAATTGAGATTATTGAAGCCGATGGCGGTACGGTTGTGGATGGTTTTTCCATTGTGCGCAATGCAGATGGTCAGTGGTGTTTTTCCTGGGATGCGGAGCAGGTGCAGGACGATTCGCAAGAACGTGCGCGCACATGGTGTTCCAATATGGCGCTTAGCTATGACAGCTATGATTCTGTGGAGGAGATTTATCAGGCGCTGCGCAAGCGTTATGGTATCGGCGATGATGTAGATGAGGCAGAAGTGCATAAGCTTCTGTCTGTCTGGCAACAGGCGCAAATGAACAGTTACAGTTCCTATATTGCGCAGACGGTATGTGCAGATGTACCAATGTCTACAGTGGCGGCGTTGGAACTGGAAAGCGCACAGCTGGATGGCATCAGTGTTGAACAGGCAACGGTGCGTGTTTACCCACAGGAAACGATGGCTGCGCATGTCATTGGTTATGTGGGATCCATTGGCGAAACACAGCTCAATGATTATCTGGATCAGGGCTATGATCGTGACGATGAGATTGGCATCAGTGGTATCGAGCAGTCCATGGAGCAGTATTTGACTGGCAGCAGTGGGGAGAAACGAGGTTCACGCACTGTGGAAGTCAATAACCTTTCGAAAGTAATCCGGGAGCTCGATTATCAGGCACCGCAAGAGGGCTCTAACGTTGTGCTGACGCTGGATAGTGAACTGCAAAAGGTAGCTACGGACGTATTGGCCTCTACGATCTCTCAAATCAATGCGATTCAACAGGCACGTGTGGCAGCTTATTCAGGACGTTATGCAGCGTTGGTGGAAGAACGCGGCGGTACGCCGATCTCCTATGCACAGACGGGAGCGGCGGTCGTGATGGATGTTAAGACTTGTGAAGTCCTGGCATTGGTTGATTATCCGTCCTATGATTTAAACCTGTTTGTCGGCGGCATTTCGCAGACAGATTATGATGCACTGATGCAGGATACCAGAAATCCTCTGTTCAGCCGTTCCATTTCCAGCCGCGGTACGCCTGGTTCCATTTTTAAACCCCTTACAGCGACGGCGGCGTTGATGGAAGGCGCGATAGACGTCAATACAACCGTTTATGATACAGGCAGTTATTCCCTGCATGGAATTCCTGCTTCGCAGGCGATTCATTGCTGGAATTTGGGAGGACATGGTTCGCAGAACGTTGTGCAGGCGATTCAAAATTCCTGCAACTACTTTTTCTGTGAGGCGGCGTATCGCCTTGGCAATGAAAAATTGTACCAGTGGGCAGAGACATTTGGCCTGACGAGCAAAACGGGTATTGAGATTGCGGGTGAGACCAGCAGTCAGGTTGCGTCACAGCAGACTTACTATGACCCTGAGAAGGGGCTCTACGAGCAGGCAACAAGCATTCCGGTTTATATCGCATCGCGAATTCGTTCCTATATCCGACAAGTCGGAGATACGCTTTCGGTTACGTTTGAGGACGAGCAGTTAAACCAGGGTATTGAGAAGATTTTTTCCGCTTATGTCAAAGGCGAGGATGCCTATGCGGTAACACGCGATGTGTTGGTAGATGATGTTGGCATTCCGGCTGCAGTTGTCTCTGATCAGAATATGACGGCGTCGATTGTTGCCCTTTTAGGCGAGTTGAAGTTTGGCCTGACAGACTCGTTAATGACGGGTATGGGACAGTCGGTTACAGCGGTTACACCTATTGGTATTGCAAGATATTTATCTGCGTTGGTCAACGGTGGTTATGTATATGAGGCACATGTCGTGGATAAGGTCATCGATGATGAAGGCAACATCCTCTATGACAGTGAGCCGACGCTGGTATGCCAGACGGGTGTGACGCAGGAAGTGACAGATGCTGTAAAACTTGGAATGAAGCGCGCCATTATGTATGGTTCGGTTTCAGGCCGTTTCTATGGATATAAATATCGGGATCAGATTGCCGGAAAGACAGGTACCGGTGAGGTTTCGGATATCGATATTGAGAATAACTCCTGGATTATGTGCTTTGCACCTTATGATGATCCACAGATCGCGGTGGTAATCTACATTCCCAATGGGTATAGTTCCAGTTATTGTGCGGATGCGGCAAAGCAAATTATTCAGTATTATCTGGACAGGCAGCAGACCAATGCGGTGGAGGGCCTGGCCGGCAGCGGCACACTGATGCAGTAATAAAAGGGAGGGGTGTGCATCGTGACAATACACAATGCACGCGTCGAATACCGGCGCGACATAAAAAGAGAAATTCGTTCCCTGGATTACTTTTTGGTTGTGATTATTACAGCAATTGTGATGTTCAGCCTGGTCAGCATCGGTACCTGTACGGCAGAGGCTGCGCCGCAGGACGCGACATTCTGGCAGAAGCTGGGATTGCTTCGGGAATCGCGTTATGCTATGCTGCAGGCGCTGTGGTTCTGTACAGGAATGCTTTTGATGCTGGCGGTGACTTTTGTCATCGACTACGATTTTTACGGACGCATCTATCTTGTCATTTATGGCCTGAATGTGGCTGTGCTGCTTGTGCTGTGGATTGTTGGTGAAGCAACGCGCGGTGCGGTTTCCTGGTTTGCCATCGGCGAACGAGGACTGCAGCCATCGGAATTCTGTAAAATTGCGATTATAATATGCCTTGCAAAAGCAATGGGAGACCAGCAGGAAAAAATTACCCGTTTCGCACAAC
>JAHZHV010000013.1:3652-8645 GCA_019420085.1 Christensenella sp. | reverse complement strand
CTTACCGCGCGCATAACACACCCCGGCGACGGCCAGATTGTCACCCTCGGTGCCGCCGCCGGTAAAGACGACGGTGCCGTCGCTGCCCGCGCCCAGGGAACGTGCGACGCTGCGCCGCGCTGCTTCGAGCGCCTTTTCGCTTACAAGCGCCTGCGCGTAAGCGGCGGAGGGATTAAACCATGTTTGCCGCATGGCCGCGTCGAACGCCTCGATGACGCACGGACGCATCTTGGTGGTGGCGCTGTTGTCAAGATAAATCATAGGTGGAAGCCTCTTCGTCGATTTGATGGATATATGAAGTATTTTAGCACAAGATGTGCGTTCGGCATAGTTCCATTCACGGATGGAATGCCGGTGAAACAACGAAAATGAATATATATACAAAGGCTCTGATGCAAATGCATGCAAGTGATGCCAACAGCAACAGCAACAGCAACAGCAACTGCAACTGCAACTGCAACTGCAACAGCAACAGCAACTGCAACAACAACGGAAACTGAAGAAGAAGAGAAAGAAGAAGCGCAGTGCTTCTTTGACCCCGTGGCGTCCCCTTCTTTTTGTGCAGAAAGGCTGATGATGAAAAAGGGGGAACAGCGCTGGATGAGGCGCAGGCGCATGCCGGGACGGGAACAAAGAAACAGGTGTGCATGCGTTTTCTGTCCTCCGGCGCAGCCTCCTTCGTATTTTGAAAAAGGGCAGTCGATCGGGAAACAGGACGGCGATTGCCGAAGAAATGCGAAGGACACAGCCTTTTGTGAGCAGCCTTGACGAATGCATCGGGCAAAGGCTATACTTGAGAAAAGACTGCGGCGTATTCAAAATGTGCCGCGGCGATACAAGGAGGGCGGGGAAGGTTAAGGTGCGTATTTTCGAGTGTACAGATTCCCTTTTGCCGGTTGTCGACGGCGTAGGCCGCGTGGTGGACCAGTATTGCCGCAACCTTGCGGCGCGCGGGCATGAGGTCTACGCGATTTGCCCGATGTCCGATACGGGATACCGCGGCGCACTGCCCTACGAGATTGTGGATTTTGCCTCGACGTTGAGTATGCCCAAAACGCCGCAGTACAAGGCGGGCGTGGCGGGGTTTGATACGCACTACAAAAAGCGCGTGGAGATGCTGCGTCCGCAGATTGTGCATGTGCATTCCCCCGTGTCCGCCGGCTGGGAGGGCGTGCGTCTTGCGCGAAAGTGGGGCGTGCCGCTTGTGGGGACGTTTCACTCCAAGTATTACGACGACATGTACTACATGACGCGCAGCCGTGCAATTGCGCATATGGGCGCTTCCGCCATCGGTGAGTTTTTCGCAAGCTGCGACGAGGTCTGGACCGTGAGCCAGTATGCTGCGCGGGAATTGCGCAGTTACGGCTGCGACGTGCCTATCCGCATTGTGCGAAACGGCGTCAATCCCAGTTTTGCACAGCCGCTGGATCGGGAAAAGGTCGAGTCTTTTCTCGGCATTGCGCCGCAGGAGCCGCTGTTTTTGTATGTAGGGCAGATTGACAGAAAGAAAAATCTTGCCTTAATTCTGGAAGCCTGCGCGGTTTTGAAGGCGCGCGGTGCATCGTTTCGCATGGCGTTTGCCGGACAGGGACGCGACAGAACGCGGTTTGAAAAGCAGGCGCGGGAACTGGGCCTTGCCGATACGGTCATCTTTACGGGCCATGTGCGCGATGCGCATCTTCTTGCGGGGCTGTATACGCGGGCGCTTTTGTTTGTGTTTGTCTCCACCTATGACACGGCGGGACTTGTCGTGGGAGAAGCGGCTTCGGTGAACACGCCGTCCGTTGCGCTTTCCGACAGTGCGCCGGCGGAGATCATCCGCGACGGGGAAAACGGCTTTTTGTGTCAGGAAACGGCGCAGAGCCTTGCCGACGCAATGCAGCGCGCGCTGGAGAATCCGAGAATGGTGCAAAACATGGGGCTTTGCGCCGCGCAGACGCTGCCGCTGCCATGGGACGGCGTCATCGATCAGGTGGAGCAGTCTTACCGGCAGCTGATCCGCCAGGGGCGTAGGCCGAGGCGCAATCTGGTACAAAAGATGGTGGACGGCATGCAGAAAAAAATGGATGAAAAGGATACGGAAGAATAAGGCCGCCATGGCCGTATCACGCAAGTCCGGGACGAATGATTGACCGGGCTTTTTGTGTTTCGCGCGAAAGATTGTGCGGAAGGTAAAAATTTTTTTGAATCGCAGACAACATTTTTTGCAGGAAATACGAGCGGAATGTCGAACTCATAAAAAACAGAAAAACGAAAAAACAAAAATGTGCGTGCAGAGGTATTTGCAGCCGGAGGATGTTGGAAACCGGAAGGACGGTTTTGTGTATGAGATGGTACAGGCGCGCATGGCTTTATGTAAGCAGGCAGCGCGTTCGAAGCACAGTATTGTTTTTGATCTTCTTTTTTGCTTATCTGGCTGTGTTTTTGGGAACTGTGTTTGCGGATGCGGCGGCAGATGCGGTTTGCGCCATGCAGGATGAACTGATCGGGTATCTTCACATTGCGCATACGGACGCGGCGCCGGTGACGGATGATTTTGTGGAAGCACTGCGCCGGGATGCGGACGTCTCGGACGTTGCTGCGTTTGACGGCACGGATATGGTGTTTTGCGATCTGACGCTTGTCACATATGGCCGGCAGGCAAACTTTGCAGGTCATACGGCGCATTTGATTGGCGGCGCCGCTATGGCGCATCCGTATTTTTTACAGGGCACGTTTTCCATGCGGGAAGGTGGCGCGCCGCAGGATGGCGATGCGGGACGCGCGTTGATCAGTTATGATGTGGCGCGTGCAAACAACCTTGCACTTGGTGATCGGATTACCTGTTACCGGCAGATCAGCCCCCAGTCGCTGGATCAACGGCCGTTTTCCTATGAAATCTGCGGCATATATGATGTGATGCAGAATGCGGAGACATCGAACCGGCCCAGCTGGCTGATTCCCGCAAACACGATATTTGTTTCCGTGCAGGATTTGGAAGCGATCCATCAGACATATCAGGAAAACGAAGACGGCGCATACCGCGATGGCGTCATTGTATTTGCCGAAAACGCGCAGATGCTGCCGCAAATTGCGCAGCGTGTGACGCAGAAGGAATCCGCATATTCGGTAACTGTGCATGATGAAGCGTATCAGGCAACCATTGTACCGCTGCAGCGTTTGAACAGGATGGTTCGGGTTCTGATTGTAACGGTTGCGATCCTTGTGACGGTGATTGTGTTTTTGATTCTGCTGAGTTGGATTCGCGGCAGAACGCGGGAAATCGGCATCTGTCTTTCGGCGGGAATCGCATCAGGCGACGTTTTGCTTCAGCTGGTGTGTGAATCGCAGATGATTGCTCTGGCGGCGTTTGTGCCGGCGTCAGGCGCTGCGTGGTGCCTGCGGCGTGCGGTTGCGGAAGCTGTTTCCCGCAGTGCTGCACTGGCGGCGGACATGGGCGTTCCCGATCTTAGTGCAGGAACTGTGCTGTGCGTTGGCACAGGCGGACTTATGCTGGTGACTTTGGCGGCGGGAATTTGCGCGGCATGGATTGTCCGCCGAAAGCCCAAAGCGCTGCTGGGCGGATAAAGAGCACAGGATGATCCTGTTCATTTTCATGCAGAGACGAAAAAGGGTGATTGCAATGCATGGTGCAAAGCGGGCAATTCTGCATCTTTGGCGCAGGAAGGGACAAAGCGTCGTGATGCTGTCTGTTCTGACGCTGATTTGTACGATGCTGCTTTTAAGTACGCTGTTTGTACAGGCGACGCAGCGCAGTATCCGGGATTTACAGGATCGGCTGATGGCCAGCTTTGCGCTTGCGCGGGATACGACAAACGAAGAATTGTTTGACAACAGCGTTGCGCCTGACAATTACGACGCGTACTATACAGGTCCGCAGCTGGACGAAGCGCTGCTGGAATACATTTTGTCGGTGGACGGCGTCACGGACTTCAACTGGGAGCGGGAGCTTTCGCTCAATTCGTTCCTTTTGATGGACTTGCAGCTTGTACCGGGCGAAAGTGCGCGGGCGCTGGAAACGGGCGATTATGTCGCATCTTACAGTCAGGGCGGCCTGCTTAAAGTCGATCGGCTGCAGCAGCTTTATTCTACGACATTTGACGTCAACACCAATACGGCGCTGAACCGTTATTTTACATCGGGACAGTTTTCTTTGACGCAGGGCAGACATATTGCCGGGGAGGATGCGTACAAGGCGATGATCTGCAAAGACGTCGCAGACCGAAACAATCTTGCGGTGGGCGATACGTTTCAGATTGCGGTGACGGCATGGAATACGCTGGATGCCGACATGCAGACGCGCGAAAGTCTGACACAGGAAGACTTTGAACGGCTGCGGCAAACCTGTGTCAAGGGTCCGTATACGCTGGAAATTGTCGGTATTTATGACGTCATGCTGCCCTCGACAGGCCGCTTTGACGGCGTTGATGCGGAACATCTGATGCCGGAAAATCAGATTCTCGTGGACTGGACGACGGGACGAACCATGATGCAGGACAGGGCGGACGTCGGTGCAGGCGGTGTGCTCGATCAGCATTTGTATCAGCAGATGGCTTTTCGGGTGGAAGATCCCGCGCTTCTGGAAGCGATTATGCAGCAGATTCAGCAGGAACAGCCGCAGACACGGCTTTTTGCATGGCAGACAAATGCCGGCACGTATACGGCTTCGGTTGCGCCGCTTACCTGGCTTGGCAATATGATGCGCGTGGCGGCGTTTGCAATTGCCGTGCTTGGCATTGTGCTGCTTTTGCTGGTATGCCTGCTGTGGAACCGTGAACGTCTGCGGGAAACAGCAATCTGTATTGCGGCAGGTGTGCCAAAGCGCAGCATGGTCTGTCAGATGTTGCTGGAAAGCAGTATTCTCGTGCTGATTGCCGCTGTCATCAGTGTTGCGCCGGCATTTTGGGCCGGCCGGAAGGTGGAAGAGGAATTTCTGACATATGCGGCGCAGGAATCCGGACAGGAGGAACTGCTGGTCGAGGATTATGACCGC
>JAHZHV010000013.1:0-3573 GCA_019420085.1 Christensenella sp. | reverse complement strand
ATGCATGGAAGATGTTTGTTACATACCGGAATATGACGCCGGAAAAGCTCGAACTGGAATTGACGCCGGCGCTGTTTATCGCGCAGCTGTGTGTGATGCTTGCGGTTGCGGCGGCGGCAATCCTGCTTGCCAACGCATGGATTTTGCGCATGAAGCCAAAAACACTGCTTGCCTGTGCAGCATAGGAACGCAGGAAAGGATGTCGGGAAAATGAAGAAGAAATTGGTTTGTCTTATACTTTGTCTTGCGTGCCTTGCGTTGGGGGCCTGTCAGGACGCGGGGGATAAACAGTCGGATCTGGACGCACCTGGTGTGCATCTTGCATATATCGTGCGGGATCTGCGAAACCCCTATTGGAACAATATCATTGCGGGAATGCAGGATGCCCTGCCGCAGGACTATACGCTGGATATATATGATTGTGTGGCGACAAAGTCAAACGAGACGCAGTATGCACAGCAGGTTGTGGATGCAGGATATGACGGCGTATTCTTTTCCACAGCAGAGTATGACGGAAGCGCGGATACGATACAGATACTGGAGCAGGCTGATGTACCGATTGTTGTGGTGGATTCCTCCGTGGATGATGCAGGCGCCTGCGACGCATATGTTTCCACGGATTCCTATGCCAAAGGGCAGATGAGCATGCAGACGCTGGTGGATGAAATGGGGGGATCCGGAACCATTGCGATTATTGAGGTCGTTAAACCCGGCAGCGCCGGATTGCATGGACAGGGCGCGCTGGATGTCGTAAACCAGTACCCGGACATTGCGATTGTGGAGCATGAGACGGTTGTGGACAAATACTCCATTGCCGTCTACGAAATGGCATGTCAATGGCTGCAGGAATATCCCGACCTGGATGGCATGTGGCTGGCCAACGAACTGATGACCGACAGCATCGTGGAGGCAATGAATACCGTCGGATGGGACCGGCCGCTGCTGCTTGCAGTGGGAAGGGAGGCCAATTCGACGATCGGTTATCTGGAAGCGGGTACGACGTGTTGTGCCGCGGTGGAACAGCCCACGCAGATCGGTGCGGCGTCCATGCAGGCAATGCAGACGCTGTTATCGGGACAGGCGCTGACACAGAAGCAGATTCTGGTTATGCCAAAGCTGGTGACGAAGGAGAATTTACAGGAGTATGCAGACGAATTGGCTTCCTCCGGCGCGACACAGACGGAAGGTGTGTGATGATATGCGCACAAAGCGGACGATGCTTGTACTGCTTTGCACGGCAGCGCTGCTGCTTTGCGCCTGCGTGCAGGCGCCTCAGTCCGGTGATTTGAAAATGGCGTTTATCTGTCCAAAACAGGAAGATGCATATTATCAGAAAATGTATGACGGACTGTGTGAGGCGATGCGCCCGGGTGATACGCTGGAATGTTATGAGGTTGCCGGTGATTATACATCTGAATGCGCGGCAGCGCAGCGCTGTGCAAGGCAGGGGTATGACGCAATTTTCCTGTCGAGTCAGGAGTTGTTCAATACATCCATTTTTGAAATCAGGCAGATTGACGATGAGATTGCCGTGATAGCGATTGATATGCGCTACACGGACAACCCCGATCAGAGCATTGTAATGGATCAGCGCCAGGCCGGCGCTGCGGCTATGGAGGCATTGCTGGAGGAGGTGGACGAGGAGGACTGTGTCCTTGTCTACGGGGCGCGCATGGATGAATGGGGAAGGGTGCGGTTAAAGGGCTGCAGATCCGTTTTAAAAGAACATGCGCAGTTGGAAACAATCTACATTGACGATATTGATACGCGTCTGCAGCGGGGAGAAAATGAAAGCATGCGTGTTGCCAGAATGACGCAGACGGCGCAGGAAACGATTGCGGCTGCACTGCGGGAAAATCCACAGATTACGGCTGTCTGGGCAATGGATGCGTGGATGGCGCAGGGGGCGGTGCGCGCTGTGGAAGAACTGGGTTTGACGGGGCGCGTGGCTGTTGCATGCGCCGGTGTGAACGCGCATATCATGTATGATTTGGAGCAAGGCCGATTGCAGGCAGTGGCGGCAGTACCGCCGCATGCGCTTGGTATGGCGGCAATGCAGGCGTATTATGCGCCCGATATACGCAGGATTTTGTTTGGAAACAGGGAATGTGCGTTGCCTGCTGTTGTCATGGATGCATCGAATCTGGAAACGGATTGGGACGTGGATGCGTCGTAATGCATTTTCAAAAAAAGATGCACCGCAGATTTTTGGGGGTATGCTGCGGCAAAAGTGTATGACAGCGGCAATAAAAAAGAGGCGAAGGTGTTTTTCCTTCGTCTCTTTTTCTGGACAAAAATGCTTTGACTCAGCGGACAAAAATCAATCCCAATATGGCGCTGAGCAATACCACCAGCGGAATGCTTGTATCAAAGCAAAGCAGAAGCACGCCGCACACGACGCCGATCAGCGTCGCCGGCCAGTAGAACGTGCCGCCGGGAAAGAAGTTGCTGATAATCAGCGAAACGGCGGTGGCGGCGATCATGCCAAGACAGATGGGACGGATGCCGCATAGAAGATCCTGCAAAATGCGGCTTTGACGGAATTTGCGGATAAAGATGGCCGCGATCAGGCAGAGCGTCAGCGACGGCATCATCACGCCGAGCGTTGCGCAGATCCCGCCTGCAAGCCCGGCCACGCGCATGCCGGCAAACGTTGCGCAGTTGATGCCGAGGGAGCCCGGCGTCATTTCGGCAATGGCGATGATATCGGAGATTTCATGCAGCGTCATCCAGCCGTTTGAGAGCATCTCCTGATTGATAACGGGTACAAGGGACAGACCGCCGAAGCTGGAAAATCCAATCTTTAGAAAGGAGAAAAACAGCCGCAGACAGATCATTTGCGCGCCTCCCTTCTGCGTTCCAGGTCAAAAATCAGAAGCGACGCGCAGGCGCCGATGACGATGACGAGAATGCGCGAAAAGTTGGTAAACAGGCAGATGCAAAGCGCGGCAATGGCCAGTATCCATCCGATGCGTTTTTCCAGCGCGGCACGACGCAGTTTCAGCACGGCGCTGACGATGATCGGCACGACCGCAGCGCGCACGCCGACCAGGGCACGCGCCACATACGCGTTTTGCGAAAGCGTATTGTAGCAGTATGTTACGGCGATCAGCACCAGGAACGACGGAAGCGCCACGCCGAAGGCCGCCGCAAATGCACATATGACGCCGCCCATGGAATAGCCGAACTGCACGGCGCAGTTGATAATCATGATCCCGGGCAGCGACTGGGCAACGGATACCATGTCCATTAATTCCTGTTCACTGACCCAGGCGCGTTTTTCCACAAATTCACGCGACATCTGCGCAATGATGCTCCATCCGCCGCCGAATGTGAAAAATCCGATCCGAAAGAAAAAGAAGAATAAATGCCACGCCCGGCGGAAGACTCCTGCAGGGCGTGCATTGTCTTTTGGAATTGGCTGCTGCATGATGCGTTACACTTCCTGCGGACGCGCAAATCCATAGCGATCCATCAGACGATGGATGCGGTCCAGCGGATTCAAAAGCGGAGAAAGCGAACGATCGTGGTTCAGTGTTGCGATAATCAGCGCAAGATATTTGGACATATCCA
>JAHZHV010000129.1:5251-18644 GCA_019420085.1 Christensenella sp. | reverse complement strand
CGGCAAAAATCGACTGTCGCGCCTGCGGTTACCACGGAAGCGTCCAACCGCACGCGGCAATCTGTCCGCACTGTCAAAGCGATGATATACGCATTGTGGACGGCATGCAGTTTTGTGTCAATACACTGGAGGTAGAATAGCGTTGCAGATTCGCGTCGTACGCCAGATTCTGGAATGGAACGAAGATAAAAGCGCGGAAATTCATGCGCTTTTACAGAAAAAGAAGGTTTTTTTCATCAACCTGATGGGATCTCCCGGCGCCGGCAAGACAACGTTGATTGCCGCGCTTGCAAAAGCACTCAGTCCCCGTTTCCGCATCGGCGTCATCGAGGGTGACATCGCCGGCAAGCTGGATGCCGAACGCATCGACGCACTTGGCCTTGCCGTGGTACAACTCAATACCGACGGCGCCTGTCACATTGAAGCAATGGCAATTGAAGAATCGCTCCGGCATTTTGATCTTGACGCACTGGATGTACTGATTGTAGAGAATATCGGCAATCTCGTCTGTCCCGCCGAATTTGATCTTGGGGAGGACTTTCGTCTTGGCATATTGTCAATCCCAGAAGGAGACGACAAAGTGGAAAAGTATCCGCTTTTATTCTCGCGCGTTGATGCACTGGTATTGAGCAAAGCAGACATGAAACCATATTTTGACTTTGATGACCTGCGCGTCAAAGGCGCGCTTCGTGCAATCAATCCGCATGCGCCGGTCTTTGCACTGGACAGTCTGCATCATACAGATGTTGCGCCGCTTGCGGCGCTGCTTGCGGCACGCATTGAAGAAAAACTGACATAAGGAGCGTACGCAGATTTGAAGCACATTGTTTTTCGCATCAGCGCGTTTGCCGCAACATGGGCATTCTGTTTTGCCGTATACCTTGCACTTGCCTGGTCCTGCAGTACACAGGAGCTGATTTTAGGCGCACTGACCGCATTCATCGTTGCACTGTTTTCCTCGCGTTTCATGATCCGCCGCAATCCGGCACATCTGCTGCATCCGCGCAGGCTTGTATATCTGATCGCCTATTTATTCGTGCTGTTTCCACTGGAACTGATCCGTGCCAACTGGCAAATGGCACGCCGTGCCTTTTCCCGTAAAATTCATCTGAACCCGGGCATTGTACGCGTGCCTACCGCCATGCGCTCGGATTACGGACTGATGCTGCTTGCCAACGCCATTACACTGACGCCCGGCACGCTGAGTATGGAAATTGCGCAGGATGAGGATGGGCAAAACTACTACTATATTCACTGGATCGATATCGCGGCAGACAATGAAGCAGACTGCAGCGATATGATCAAGGGACGTCTTGAAAAATGGTTGAGGAGGATTTGGGAATGATCGAGTTTATCATCGCAGCCGTTTTCTTCGTCTTATTGGCGCTTTGTGTCATGCTGCGCCTGGTCAAGGGGCCGACTGCAGCCGATCGCGCCATTGCCTGCGATACAATCGACATTCTTGCAACCGTTGCGCTGATGTTGTATGCCGTCTATTGCGGCCGCAGCATCTTTTTGGACATTGCAATCGTCGTCTCGCTGCTTGGTACAATCAGCACAATTTTGATCGCACGCTATCTGGAGGAACGCCTATGAACCTGCTGCTTCGCCTTATCATTGATTTGCTGCTTGTCGCGGGCGGGTTCTTTGCTCTTGCAGGGGTAGTCGGCATGCTGCGCATGCCCGACCCGTTTTCACGCATGCACGCTGCAACCAACATCTCGACCATGGGCGTGCTGTGCATTGCGCTTGCCTGTTTTGTACACGCGGTATTCATCGCCGGCAGTGCTGCCGCCGCCGTTAAGATCGTATTGATCGTATTCTTCATCTTTTTGACCAATCCGGTAGCCAGTCACGCGCTTTCACGCGCAGCGTATCATCATCACGAGCGCAAGTATCGCGACGCCGGACTCGTACGCGACGATTACGGGGAGGATGAACCGCATGCCTGAAATCAATCCCGTCTTTATTTTGAATACCTTCGTCATTGCCGGCATCCTCGTTGGCGCCTATTTAACGGTGCATTTTGACGATCTTTTGTCTTCCATCATTTCATTGAGCGTCACGGGTGCATTCATCTCTCTTGAATTCATTCTGCTGCAAGCGCCGGACGTCGCCATTGCAGAAGCTTCCGTTGGTGCAGTGCTTTCCACGGTTATCTATATCATTACGCTTTGCAAGGTACGCGGGAGGAAGAAACCATGAAACAACGCGTACAGAATATCGTCATCTGGTTTATCCTTGCAGTCCTGCTTTTTGCAGGAATCCGCACGTCCAGTTATATGAATCGACTGCCCGCCACGTCAAGCAACCGCATTGATGTGGTGGATCTGTACCACAACCCGGAACAGTACGACCTGGCCAGTCCGGACGGCATTGCCAGTATCATCATACGCGAGGACCTGGATAAGACAAGTTCCATCAATACGGTTACCGCCGTTGTATTTGACTTTCGCGGTTATGACACGATGGGAGAAAGCTTCGTTCTTTTAACCGCAATTTCCGGCGCCATGGTGATTTTGCGAACCAGCAAATACGCACGCCGTACCAAAAAACAAAAGGAGGCCGCCGATGAAAAAGAAATCCTATAAATCGCGTCTTCTGATTGTGCGTACGGCATCGGATATCTTTACCCCCATCGCACTGGTGCTGGGTATTTATGTTATCCTCCATGGCACCGTCAGCCCGGGCGGCGGCTTTCAGGGCGGCGTCATCGTATCCTCTGCCGCACTTTTGATGTATCTTGGGCATGGCTATGAAACCGCCACGCGCACATTCAGCATGGGTGCGTTTCAAAAAGGCGAAGCGATTGCCGCCATTATCTATGTACTGCTGGCGCTTGCAGGCGTATGGTTCGGCGCAAGTTTTTGCCGCAATGTCTTTTTGGACGGCAAACCCATCGATTCCCTTTTTGGCGCGGGAACCATTTCCTACATGAATTACACGGTTGGTTTCAAAGTCCTGATGGGCGTTTCGTTTCTTCTGATGCTGCTGCTTGGCATGCTGGCGCCGGAAAAGGATGATGCGGACACACCCGACTTTGAGCTTTCCTTCAACGAGGGCGTTGCGCCCGATCGCGACGATGTGCAACAGGAGGACAAAGTATGATACTGGAAAACTACATCTGCTCTCTGCTGCTTGTCGTGCTGGGGTTCTACACGATGCTTAAGAAGCGAAATCTGTTTAAGATCGTCATCGGCATGGGGCTGATCGATTACGGCGTCAATCTTTTGATCGTCAGCATTGGCTTTCAACCAGGCGGTACCGCGCCCATTTTTACCATTTCCGAACTGGATCCCGGCGCATTTTTTGTCGATCCGGTACCCCAGGCATTGACGCTGACGTCCATCGTCATCGGCGCATGCGTTACCGCAATGGCGCTCTCACTGGTCGCGCGGCTGAACCATTCCTATGGCACGCTTGATCCGGATCAGATAAGGAGGCTGCGTCAATGATTGCACTGCTGCAAACCCTTATCGAAACACTTCTGCCGCACATGCCGGTTTTGGCGATTATGGCGCTTTTCATGGGTGCGTTTGTAATCGCACTGCTGCCGGAACGCGCCGAAATCCTGCGTCGAATTGTCGTATGCCTTGCAGTACTGAGCGCTCTGTCGTGTATCCTGTGTCTGATCGGTCCCGTCCTGCTGCGGGGAGAAATTCTTTCCTACTGGATGGGCGGCTGGAAGCCCATATCCGGATATGCCATCGGTATTGGGCTTGAAGTCGACGCGCTGTCACTGGTATTTGCACTGATCGTCGTCGTGATGGCTGCGGCCAGCATGCTGTTTTCGTTTCGCTATATCAGCCGGGACGATGCGCATGAAAAATACTATACGCTTTTCTTAATGCTCTGCGGCGGCGTTCTGGGGCTTGTCTTAACCGGCGACCTTTTCAATATGTACGTCATGGTTGAGATCATGACGTTCTCTGCCGTTGCATTGACCGCATTTCGCAACTGGTATCACGGCGCGCTGGAAGCGGCGTTTAAATATCTGGTCGTCAGCTGTATCGGCTCAACCTGCATTTTGATCGGCACCGCGCTTTTGTATGCGCAGTTGCATACGCTCAATCTTGCACAAATCGCTGCGCTGCTGGACGGCAATTATACGCCTGCCGAGCTTCTGGCACTTGCGTTTCTGCTCATTGGTTATGCGGTCAAAGCATTTGCCTTTCCATCGCATCCCATTGCCGCCGATGCACATGCTACTGCGCCCAGTTCCATTTCCGTCATGATCTCGGGTGTTTTAACCAAAACCGGCGTATATGGCATCATCCGCATCGGTTATGTATTGTTTAAGTGCATGAACGATGGTGCCATACGTGCGCTGATCGTCTTTACCGGCTGTGCCAGCATGTTGGTATGCGTCTGCATGGCGCTGATGCAGCATGACTTTAAGCGTCTGCTTGCGTTCCACAGCATCTCGCAAATCGGCTACATTCTCGCGGCAATTGGTACTGGAACGGCTCTGGGACTATGTGGGGGCATCTATCATGCGATCAATCATGCACTGTTTAAGGGGCTGTTATTCCTATGTGCCGGATGTGTCCTTTACCGCACGGGCACGACGGATCTGGACCGTCTGGGCGGACTGGCGCGCCGGATGCCGCATACGTGCGCACTGTTTCTGATCGCCGCCGCTTCCATCAGCGGCATTCCCCCATTTAACGGTTTTGCCTCCAAATGGTACATTTATCAGGCACTCTACGACGCTGCCGTGCAAAGCGGCAACATTGCCTATATTGCAGCGCTTGTCTGCGCGCTGCTTGTCAGTGTCATGACGCTTGCATCCTTTATCAAAGTCGGCCAGACCGTCTTCTTCGGTCCTGTGCCAAAGCATCTTGCCGCCACGCGTGAGGCACCGCTTTCCATGCGCATCCCAATGGCGCTGCTTGCCGCATTATGCGTATTAACCGGCTTATTCCCGCAGGCCATGGATCGCCTGTTTTTAACGCCTGCCACAGCTGCTGCATTCGACGCCCCCGGCTACATTGACGCCATGATGGGACAGGGCTACGCACAGAAAATCGCCGCAAATGCGATTGAAACCGTGAGCGCCGCGCACACAATGCCCGGATTTTGGAGCCCTGCAGCATGGCTTACCCTGTTTGCGATACTGCTTTGTGCCGTCTGTGCCGTCATTCTTCTGACACGCCGTACGGCTTTTGCAGGGCAACAGGACGGGAATCATGATGCAAAATACGATATTTTCTTCGGCGGCGAACGCAGCATACCTCAAACCATCGGCGGCGGCGATCTGTTCTTTGGCATGCGCCGCAATCTGAACGGATTCCTTCTGCCGCTGCAGCGCACACACACCGGCTCCGTGCGCGATTATGCCATATGGACCTCCTGCGCAATGGCCGTATATATTGCGTATGTCCTGATCCTGTTTGGGAGGTGACGGGTTATGCTTGCAAGCGCCTTTTCCATTTTAATTTTTCCGGGGCTTTTGTTCTGCGCCGCGGCCGGCTTTTTGCTAAGCGGACTTGACCGCAAGCTCGTTGCACGCATGCAGCGCCGCATCGGCCCGCCTCTTTGGCAGAACTTTTGGGATTTTTGTAAACTTCTTGACAAAGAGGTCATTGTCCCTTCACGCGCAGCGCGGCGTATTTTTCTGTCCGCGCCAGTCGTTTGTGCAGCCGCGTCCGCATGCTGCGCACTGCTTGTGCCGGTATTTGGCATCTGTCCTTTCCCCGATACAGCAGACGTGATTGTACTTATCTATGTCTTAACGCTTGCCTCCGCTGCCATGATCATCGGCGGTGCAGCAAGCGGCTCCGTTTTTGCCGGTGTGGGGCTTTCCCGCAGTGTTGTCGCTGTAATGAGCTATGAACTGCCGCTGGTGCTGATTCTGCTTGCCGTATGCAAAGCTGCGGGCGGACAGCGGGCAACGTTCAGCCTGATCCAGATCGCGGCATATCAAACACATGAAGGATTGCTTTTATTCGACTGGCGTCTCATGCCGGCCGCGATTGCAATGCTGTTTGTCATCCCCTGTGAAGTCGGCAGCGCACCTTTCGACGTGGCGGAAGCAGGCATTGAGATCTGCGAAGGACCGCTTGTGGAATACAGCGGCTGGCCGCTTGCATTGTTTCGCTTGGCACATGCAATCAAAACGTACGTGATGTCCGCTTTGTTCGTTGCGCTGTTTCTGGGCGCGCGGCTGTCGGGTATTCTCTGGCTTGACGCACCCGTACTGCTCGTGTGTGCCGCAGTGGTGACGATATTTTCCATGACGCTGTCGCACGCCGTCTGTGCACGGCTGCGTGTGGAACAGCTGTTTGTTCTGTACTGGGGACCGGTCAGCGCGCTTGCAGCGCTGAGTCTGATACTCGTCTGGTTCTTTTAACCACGCTTTGCATGTAAGGAAGGATATATGCTGTTATGGCGAATCTGTTTGCAAAAAGCGCAGCCAAATCCGCATGGATTTTCCATGTCAACGCAGGTTCCTGCAATGGCTGTGATATTGAACTTGTCTCGATCCTGACGCCACGCTACGACGCCGAACGCCTTGGCTTTCGCATTGCCGAATCGCCGCGTCATGCTGACATCGTCGCAGTATCTGGACCTATCACCGCGCAGACACGCGACCGTCTTGTGCGGGTACTGGCGCAGGTGCCGCAGCCGCGTGTCGTACTATCGCTTGGCTCCTGTCCCAGAAGCTGCAACGTCTTTAAGGGCAGTTACGCCGTGGAAGGACCGTTGGATCGCTATACGCATGTCGACATCTCCGTCGCCGGCTGTCCACCTAAACCCGAAGCAATTTTGGAAGGCTTTGCGCGTGCAGCGGAACTGCTGGCGCAAAAACGAAAAAACGGAAAAGGAGGCGCGCAAAAGTGAATTTTCCCTATCTGCGCGAGGCGTTGCTGTCTCTTTTTCAAAAACCGTCCACATATCCACAGGCACGGCCTGCCGCGCCGCAGTATCGCGGCAGACCGGTCTACCATCCCGACCGCTGCATAAACTGTGGCCTTTGCATGCGCGTCTGCTCCCCCGGCGCAATTA
This sequence comes from Christensenella sp., assembly GCA_019420085.1. GTDB lineage: Bacteria > Bacillota > Clostridia > Christensenellales > Maliibacteriaceae > RGIG9107. The sequence continues at coordinate 11,636 of JAHZHV010000129.1, read as the reverse complement.
CGCGGCAAGTTGAAGTGGATGAAGATAAGCGTCAGCATATTACCTTTACGATGGATCTTTCTTCCTGTACGTTTTGCGCCATGTGCGCAGATTTCTGCAGCAAGAATGCCATTACCTTCACAGACGATTATCACATGGTTGGCACGGAACCGTCCGACTTTCTCGTAATCGGTTCCTTTATCAAGGAACCGCCCGCACCGCGTCCCGCCGCATCGCCCAAACCGCCGCAGGCACCCATAAAGGACGCAGAGCAATGATACGCCGCCTGACGCTTTGCGTACATGGAACCGTGCAGGGCGTGGGCTTTCGCCCGTTTGTCGACCGGCTGGCACATGCGTGCAATATCAGCGGTACCATTCGCAATACATCGCGCGGCGTTATGATCCAGGCCCAAGGTGCACCGCAGGCGCTTGCGCACTTTTTAACTTCCCTTTGCACCGATGCACCGCCGCTTGCGCGTATGCAGCGCATTGACGCATCACCCTGTGCCGTCGTCGATGGTGAAGATGCGTTTTTGATTCTGCCGAGCACTGCGGATTCGGCGGTGCGTACACAGATTGCACCGGATACGGCTACCTGTCCTGCCTGTGTAAACGAGTTGCTGGATCCGGCAAACCGCCGTTATCGCTGTGCATTTATCAACTGTACCGACTGCGGTCCGCGCTTTACGATTATCCATGCGCTGCCTTATGACAGGACGCAAACCACTATGGCGGATTTTCCGCTGTGCGATGACTGCCGTGAAGAATTTACGGACATTACATCACGCCGTTACCATGCGCAGCCGATCTGCTGCAACGACTGCGGACCCGCGCTTACGCTGCTGGATGTGGCAGGCAGCCCAATGCAAGGCGATCCCATTTTGCAGACGCAGCGTATTTTGTCCGGCAATGGCGTCGTCGCGGTCAAAGGCATCGGCGGCTTTCATCTTGCATGTATCCCAACCCCTCAGGCTGTACAGACGCTTCGCCAGCGCAAGCATCGCGCCGCCAAACCGCTTGCACTGATGTGCCGGGATCTAAAAAGCGCACGGCGTTACTGCCGCATAGATGAAGACATGGCGCGTCTGCTGCAAAGTCCCGCCCGCCCAATTGTCCTTTGCCCCAAACAAAACATCCATGCATGGTCCGATCTCAGTGAAAACAGCGATCTTGGCATCCTGCTTCCCTATGCGCCGATACACCACCTTTTATTTGACGGCGCGCCTTTTGACGCATTGGTGATGACCAGTGCAAACGCATCAGGGTTACCCTTGATCAAAGACAATGCAGAAGCGACGCGCCTTTTATCCGGCATTGCAGACGGCTTTTTGCTGCATAATCGCGACATTGCCTATGCCTGTGATGATTCACTTGCCTATACCCTGCATAACGCGCCCTACTTCGTGCGTCGTTCTCGCGGCTATGTACCGGGAGCACTGTGTGTCCATGACGCCCCTGACAGTCTTTTGGCATTTGGGGCACAGCAGAAAGCGACCTTTTGTCTGTCGCGCAACGAACAGGCCTTTTGCGGGCCGCATATCGGGGATCTGACCAACATCGAAACACTTGCATTTTTTCAGGCACATATCACGCATTTATGCGCATTGTTGGATATACAGCCCAAAGCCTGTGTCTGCGACCTGCATCCGGATTACCTGTCTACGCATGCGGCACAGGAATTCTCACAGACGCATGATATTCCGCTTTTGCGCGTACAGCATCATCACGCCCACTTTGCTGCCTGTATGGCGGATAATCTTTTGGAAGGAGACGCGCTGGGCATCGTCTGGGACGGTACCGGGCTGGGCGATGACGGCACAATCTGGGGCGGTGAGTTTTTAAGCGGTAATTTCTGCACTTTTCAGCGTCACGGCAGCATCGCGCCTTTTCCATTATGCGGCGGCGACCTTGCCGCACGCGAACCGGCGCGTGCCGCAGCAGGCATATTATATGCGGCGAATGCAGATATACCGGCGCTCTTTTGTGCAGGCGCTGCATTTGTACCGCAGCTTGCGGCAAACATTCACTGTCCGGTTGCCACAAGCGTCGGCCGCCTTTTTGACGGCATTGCCGCGCTGACGGGACTGAATGCACCCAATCTGTATTCCGGACGCGCTGCCATGCGTCTGCAGGCGCTTGCCGCGCAAAGCCATGCGCCGCGCCGGTATCATGCACGGCTGTACGACACGCCTGACGGTCGCTTCTGTCTCAACACAAACGACATGTTCCTTCAGGCGGCACAGGACATTGCACATGGTGCACAGCCATGCGATGTTGCAGAGGGATTCCACCGCTATCTTGCCGACGGCGCACTGCTTGCATGCCGCCGCATGCGACAGCAGACGGGACTTTCGCGCGTGCTGCTCAGCGGCGGTGTATTTTTAAATCTCCGCCTTGTCGCGCTGCTTTGGCAGCGCCTTACAGACGACGGCTTTGCCGTCTTTCATCACAGGCGCGTCTCCTGTTCGGACGAAGGCTTAAGTCTTGGACAGATGATGATTGCGCAAAGGAGGCTTTCCCATGTGTCTGGCAGTACCGCTTCGGATTGTATCAATTGACGGCGCAACCGCTGTGTGTGAGTCCTGCGGCGTCACGCGCAGTGTGCGTTTGGACTTTATCAACGCCCCCGCCGTCGGGGATTATATCCTGTGTCACGCGGGCTTTGCCATTGAGAAACTCGACCGGCGCATGGCGCTTGAAAACCTTGAGGCCATAGAGGAGATGCTGCATGCACGCTGATTTTTCGCACGCGTGGGATGCCGCAGACATTCTTGCACGTTGCGGCGTCCGCAACGCGGTTTTAATGGAAGTGTGCGGTACACATACCATGGCCATTGCAAAAAGCGGCCTGCGCACGCTTTTGCCGCCGGGTGTCCGGCTGGTCAGCGGACCTGGTTGTCCCGTCTGCGTCACCGCGGCAAGCGCGCTGGATGCCGCCATGGCGGTTGCCCATGAAAAAAATGTAACGCTTGCCGTCTATGGCGACATGCTGCGCGTACCGGGCAGCAACCCTTCCCGGACGCTGCTTGCCTGCAGGGCAGGCGGTGCCGATGTGCGCACCGTCTTCAGCGCCGCAGATGCCGTGACGCTGGCGCAGGAACATCCGGATCGCCGTATCGTCCTGCTGGGCGTGGGTTTTGAAACAACCGCGGCCGGCACCGCTGCCGCCGTAGTGGAAGCACATAAAAAACATCTTTCCAACTTTTTTGTTTTATCGCTGCTAAAACGTCTGGAACCGGCGCTGACACGTCTGCTGCAGCGCCCGGATACGCAGTGCGACGGGCTGCTTCTGCCCGGTCATGTTGCAACAATCATCGGCGAAAAGGGTTTTTCCTATCTGCCCGCATTGGGTATCCCGGGCGTCATCGCAGGCTTTGAACCAGGCGATATTCTGGCCGCCTGCGCGATGCTGCTTACCCAGATTGCACATGAAAGTGTGCAGGTGCAAAACGAATACACGCGCGCAGTCCGTCCGTCGGGGAATCCTGCCGCACAGCGCTGTATCGCACAGGCATTGACGCCCTGCGATGATGTCTGGCGCGGCCTCGGCTGCATCCCCGGCGGTGGCTTTGCCCTTGCAGAACCCTACGCCGCACTGGATGCCTGGCGCGTCTTTGGGCTTGATCGTCTTGCATCAGATCCGCCAAGCGCCTGTGCCTGTGCAGACGTCATTACTGCGCGCATTGCACCGCACAATTGCCCGCTTTTCGGCCAGGCCTGCACGCCCACAAGCCCAATGGGTCCATGTATGGTATCAAGCGAAGGCGCATGCGCAGCGGCATGGAAATATGAAAATTTTACCTGAAGGAGACGCGTTATATTTTGGTCATGGATGATATCATCACACTTGACTATGGCAGCGGCGGACAAAAGACAGCGGAGCTGATTGCATCCGTCTTCGTCCGTGCCTTTGACACCGCACCGCTTACCGCACTGGGCGATGCGGCGCATGTGCCGGGCGCATCAAGCCTTGCCATGACAACAGACAGTTTTGTCGTGGATCCGCTCTTTTTCCCCGGCGGAGATATTGGCCGTCTGGCCATCTGCGGAACGGTCAACGATCTTCTCGTCAGCGGCGCCCTGCCGCAGTATCTGAGTTTTTCCTGTATTATCGAAGAGGGTCTGCCGCTTGCAGTCCTGCAGCGCGTAGCAGCATCAGCGGCACAGGAAGCGTGTGCCTGCCATGTATCCGTCGTCACAGGAGATACAAAAGTCGTGCCGCGCGGACACGGTGACGGATTGTATCTGAATACATCGGGGATCGGTTTTTGCGTACGCAATGATCTTTGCGCCGCACGCATACAGGCAGGCGATGTGGTACTGGTCAGCGGCGACGTTGGGCGGCATGCAATGGCGGTCATGCTTGCGCGGCATGATCTTGGACTTGACGGAACGCTTTCAAGCGACTGCGCACCGCTTACCGAAGCGGCGCAGGCACTGATGGCTTTTGAAGGACTGCGCATCATGCGTGACCCGACGCGCGGCGGACTGGCCGGCGTACTTTGCGAGTTTGTACAGGGATTGCCTTTGGGTATGGAGCTTTTTGAGCGCGACATTCCCGTGCACGAATCTGTATCCGCCGCATGCGATATGCTCGGGATCGATCCGTTGTACTGCGCCTGCGAAGGACGCCTGGTCGCCGCAATCAGCCCACAGGAGGCAGAATGTGCGCTGGAGAGGTTGCGCGCGTTGCCCAATGGCGAACATGCCGCCATCATCGGCACCATCACAGCACAATACCCCGGCCGTGTCGTGCTGCGCACGACGCTTGGCGCAGGCCGCATTCTCATGCCGCTTGCGGGCGCACAGCTGCCCCGTATCTGCTAAACAAACGAAACGAGGACTTTTCCCATGCAAAACTACGAAAAAATTGCCATCACACCGGATCAAATTATACCGATTGCCCGCGATATGCGCGACCGCGGCATTATGCTGACGATGATTCACGGATATGTCGATCATGACGGGCAAACCGTCATCTCCTACGACTATGCACAGGGCGACACAATTGAATCCTATACCGTCACAGGCTTTGACACGCTGCCCAGCATTGCAGATATCTACAGCGAAGCTGCAGCATGGCCGGAACTGGAATTATATGAGCTGATGGGCGTCACCTTTGAAGGGCTGGATACATCCCGCCGTCTGTTTCTGCCGGAGGACATGCTCGATGCCCGCGGACAGATTCTGGTCCAGCCAATGGACGAGCTGATTCAAAGCCGGCATCCGGCAAAAGATGCGCAGCAAGACTGACGGATCCGCATATGCCGAAAAGGAGCGCGATGATATGCCACAGTCGCTTTGCAATCTTTCACTGGAAGAGCTCTGGCAGTTGTTCCCGATTATCTTAACACCGCATCAATCATGTTGGGCGCTTTGGTATGAAAAACAGGCATCTGCACTGCGCGCAATTTTGCCTGCGCAGGAGGTTCATCGCATCAGCCATATCGGAAGCACAGCCATCGACGGGATCTGGGCAAAGCCGATCGTGGATCTGCTTGTAGAATTGCGGCCGGGCGCTTCGCTCACTGAAACGAAAGCGATACTCATGCAGCACGGCTGGCTTTGCATGCACGAACAAGGCAATCGTATTTCGTTCAATCAGGGATATACGCCGCAGGGGTTTGCACGGGAAGTTTATCATCTGCATCTTCGCTATGCCGCAGACCATGATGAATTGTACTTTCGGGATTACCTGCGTGATCACCCCGATATCGCGCAAGCCTATGAACAATTGAAGAAAAAACTCTGGAAACAATACACGCACAATCGGGACGGTTACACGCAGGCAAAAACAGCGTTTGTCATGCACTATACCGCGCTTGCACGGCAATGCTATGCAGGGCGATACGTATAACGACAAATCAAAAATGGGAGCCAATGGCAAATGTCGTTGGCTCCCGTCTTTTACTTTTATTCCACTGTCTCAATGTATGCTCCATACCGCCATCGCCGTCAGTAAGATTACGCCAAGCATCACGCCCACACTCCACAACACCATCGCACGTCTGTCCTTGGGCTGGAAGCGTTCCATCAGCGCGCCCATGAGAAAGACAAACATCGTGACAAGCCCCCAGATCAGCCAACCGCCATCGCTTTTGCCAAGCGCTGCACCCATCGGATTTTCACCGAACAGCGTTCCCATCAAAAGACCGGCTGCAAAACCCAAAATCGATATTGCAGCCCAGCGTACTTTGCCAAGAAGCGCCAAAACGACGGATATGGCAGCACATATCCAAAACCAGTGCCGTTTCACCAGCCACCCGAACAGATACGGGAATTGCATCGGACTTGTTCCAAACAAAATACCTGTCAGTGTTTGCGGCTGCGAATACCAGAACGCAGAAATTACCCGCCCCGCAAGATTCATTGCCGCATATGCGCACAGTACAAGGATCCCCACT
>JAHZHV010000129.1:0-5159 GCA_019420085.1 Christensenella sp. | reverse complement strand
ACGCAACGCTGACACCCAGCGCCCGGGACAGACCACCCAGATTGCGTGCGCTTGGTACTGCGCGATCCAGTTCCCACTTCGTTACGGCCTGTCTGCTGACACCAACTTTCTCTGCCAACTGCTCCTGCGACAATCCCGCCCGTATACGCAGCGTTCGAATCCGCTGTCCCGTTGTCATCCTGTAACGCCTCCCATCTTTTTCTGCCCTGATTGTAGCGGAAACAGCGCTGTCTGTCTGCAAACTTTCTGCTACTTTGTCTATATTTTGCACACGCTTTGTTCAAAAAAGACGCCCCGAGGGCGTCTTTGATTTTTACTTATGGTTCATCCTGCCAGAACAGGTCATCCAAACTGCAGCCAAGCACGCGGCAGATGGCAATACACAACCGTATCGTGGGATTATAGTCACCCTTTTCAATTGCATGAATCGTCTGCCGCGATACGCCTACCAGTTCGGCAAGCTGCTGCTGTGACAGGTCTTTCGCGGCACGTGCCGCCTTAAGCTTCAGATTCTTCATCACCGCTGCCCCCACGCTGCATCGCACGCCGCCACAGGTAAAAGCCGTATATTACCGCAACGACAGCCGCGCACCCAAGATTGCACCAGACAAAAAGATCTTCCCCCTGTGTAAATAAGCGCATCAGTCCCAATGCAGCATTGACCAAAATGGCGATGCTGCCAACCGCAAATACCATGCGCGGGCGTTCGTTGAGCGCCATCCACGCATCATTGGCAATACAGCTGCAGGCAAACGCCGCTGCACAGGCAAACAGGCTGAGTAAAATCATCTGCGGCATCGTCACAAAAAACGGGATCTGTGCCGCATCCAACATCAGCGTCACGACGCACCCCACCACAAGCACCTTCAGCGCCAAACGCGCCGCCTTGCTGCGTGCCAGAAGCTGTCGTTCGTCAAACTGCATCGGCCCCTTTTTCTTGGCAAGAACGAGGCCAATCACCGCAACCAGTAAAAGTCCAAATGCAAATCCCAGAATAAAGTCCATGCTTTCTTTGTGTGCGCAGCGATCAGGGCGCAGCGCTTTCCTTTCTTTCTTGATGCCCTAATCATAATTCTCATTTTACATTATGTCAAGTATATTTTACTAATTGAAAAATAAATTTTCTCTTTCGTTCCATTATGGAGAAAGACGTGGTGTATGCACCGTTCCTGCATACCCCACGTCTTTCCTTCTTAAACAATTACTGCTTCCTACGCAGATAGCGCAGTACAAACAGCACAACCGCGCCAAGTACAACCAGCAGCACATATGGCACAAAGACCCGCCATGCGGATGCCGTTGCATCCGTTACAAAGATTGCAGTCGGACCATCTGCACCGCCAATAACACTGACTGCCTCGCGCATCAGGGACAGGCGCCATAAATCCCGCCCCGCCAGTACAACCAAGCCCAGAACACAAACCGCAAAAATGCTCCACAGCAATACCCGCACCCGCCGCATGCGCGGCGTAGGCATCTGCTCTGCGTAGTTATCGTTCATCGCTTCGGCAACATCTTGCGGTGTGCCTACACGCGCAATAAACGCCTCCATTGTCTCACCGCTTTGTCTTGCTGCCGCAAACTCACGCCGCAGATCCTCCCGGACGCGCCGGCGCATCGCATGCGGAACACGCAGCGCATGCATGAGCTGTTTTAAATAAGTCTTTTCATTCATCTGTTTTTTCCTCCTGCAATACTTGCTGCACACCATTGCTGAACCGTGTCCACAGCGCACGAAGCTCTCGAAGTGTCTCATGCCCTGCCGGCGTCGCCTCATAATACCGCTTTGCGGCGCCGCGCCCCTGCGCGGCTTCCACATCACTGCGGATCAGGCCGTCATCTTCCAATCGATACAGAATGGGATACAGTGTTCCCTCCCGCAGACGAAACAGTCCGTCCGCATAACTGCCCAGCTGAACACTGATTGCATAGCCATATGTGCGGCCGCGGCAGATCAGCTCCAGTACGAGCATCTCCAACACGCCGCGCTTGATCTGGCGTTCATATCGCGCATCCATGAGCATCCTCCTATTTAGTATTACTAATTATTAGTATAGCGATGTATTTTGCATTGTCAATGTTTTTTCTTATTATTGCAGTGTGATTTTTTGCAAATCCATTGCAATCGTCCCCATCTGGCATATCCTTAAAAGCACTACTTGCTTCGCTTTGCTGCGTTTCCATAAAAAAGACGCTGCTTTTAAAAAAGCAGCGTCTTTTTTCGTCATTCAGCCGCGTACCCGCAATGTGCGCATGGAATTTAAAATTGCCAGCATCGCTACGCCGACGTCAGCAAAAACTGCCGTCCACATGCCAACAATACCAAACGCCGCCAAAAGCAGTACGGCAAACTTGATTGCAAGAGACAACATTACATTCTGCCGAACAATGCGCGTTGTCTTTTTGGCAATCGCAATCGCTTCGGCAATCTTGGATGGCGCGTCATTCATAATCACAACGTCGGCCGCTTCAATCGCCGCATCACTGCCCAGCGCGCCCATAGCAATTCCCACATCTACGCGTGCAAGCAGCGGCGCATCATTCATGCCGTCTCCGACAAAAGCAGTTACACCGCCGTCCTGCATCAATGCCTGTGCGCGTTCCACCTTCTGATCCGGCAAAAGTCCCGCATATACCTGATCCAGGCCCAATTGCGTACCGACGGCATCGGCAATGTGCTGTTTATCCCCCGTCAGCATGACAATGCGCCTGACGCCTGCACGCCGCAGCGCACGCACCGCATCTTTGGCATCGTCCTTGATCGTATCTGCGACTTCAATATAGCCGCAATATGTACCATCTACACAAACATAAGCGGCCGCATAATCGCTTTGCGGCGGTTGGGCGCCACAAAGCTGTGCAATCCACTGTCTGCGTCCCACACATACGGTCTTTCCATCCACCACCGCCTGTGCACCGCGTCCGGACAGTTCCTGTACATTTGATACGCGCGCAGCGTTGATCGCACCGTTATACCGTGCGACAATCGCCTTTGCAAGCGGATGCGGAGAGGCATACTCTGCGTGTGCCGCCAACGCAAGAAGCGTCTGCTCGTTCAAGTTGTCTGCAACAATGCGCCGCACGTCAAAACTGCCGCGCGTCAGCGTGCCGGTTTTATCGAACAGTACGGTATCGACACGGGCAAGCGCCTCCAGAAAATTGCCGCCTTTGACCAAAATGCCACGTCGCGCTGCACCGCCAATACCGCCAAAGAACCCCAGCGGCACCGAAATCACCAGCGCACAGGGACAGGACACGACCAAAAATACCAACGCCCGATACAGCCAGTCTGAAAAGTGGCCTGCAAAAACAGGCGGCACCAATGCAAGCAGCGCAGCGACCAGTACAACAGCCGGCGTATAATAGCGCGCAAATGTTGTAATAAAGTTTTCCGTCTTTGCCTTTTTATCCGCCGCATCCTCTACAAGCGCAAGCATACGGCTGACAGCAGATTCCGTGTACACACGCTGTACACGTGCCGTCAGCAAACCGGAAACATTGACGCTTCCGCCAAAAACACTGTCATTTTGCATCACCTGACGCGGAATGGACTCACCGCTCAGCGCCGTGGTATCGATCCAGCTTTCTCCCGACAGGATGCATACGTCCACCGGCACCCGCTCCCCAGGCAAAATGCGAATCGTCTGTCCCACGCGAAGCGTCTCCGGTTCAACATCCCGCACATCCGTTCCATCCAAAAGATGCGCAATCTCCGGACGGATATCCATCAATGCGCGAATATCTGCCCGCGATGCACGCACGGCGCGGCTTTGAAAATATTCGCCTACCTGGTAAAAAATCATGACAGCTGCCGCTTCATGATACTCCCCAATACAGAACGCACCGATTGCCGCAATGCACATCAGAAAGTTTTCGTCAAACACATCACCATGCAGGATGTTGCGCATTGCCTGCCACAAAACATCCGCACCTGCAAGCAGCGTTGCAGCCGCACACAGCACAATCTTTCCCGTAGTATTACCAATCAAAAAGGCTGCTACCAACAAAAGCAGCGCACTGCAGGCACGTACAAGTGCACTGTGCCTGCGCATCAATTTTTTGATTTTCATAAGTTCTTCCACCTTTACGGCATCTTACGCACGACGCAGCGTCGCATCCGGCTCACGTTTTTGCACAAGTGCCACAATGCTTTCATGAACCGCATCCGAAGCAGCAGAAACAACAAGACGCCCTGTCAGAAAATTCAGCTGGGCCTGCTGTACCCCCGGCAGCTTTGCAATCGCGCGTTCCAGCTTGGACGCACAATTCGCGCAATCAATTCCGTCAATTCTGTAGGTCAATTCCATCATTCCTGTTCTCCTCCCATCGATTGTGCATCTTCATGCTGCAGATGTTCCAGCGCCGTACCAATCACACGCCGTACGTGCTCGTCATCCAATGCATAAAATACATTTTTCCCCTCGCGGCGATAGCGTACAAGGCGCATATGCCGTAATGTGCGAAGTTGATGTGATACCGCGGATTTTGTCATGCCCAGCACATCGGCAAGATCGCACACGCACAGTTCCCGCACATGCAACGCCATCAAAATCCGCACCCGCGTGCTGTCACCCAGCGTCTTAAAAAAATCCGCCAAATCATACAACAAATTTTCAGGCGGCAGCATACGCTGTACACATACTGCGACATCATGATCATGCGCCATGCACTGGCAGTCAAAGTCCTGTGCTTCTGTTGTCTGACGTGTCAGAGCCATGTTCATCCCTCCAAACAGTTGAACAATTATTCAACTGTTTGGAGTATACCGCGTACATCCAATATTGTCAATCCTTTTCTTGACGCATGTTTATGAAATTAGTAAAATAGATCTGTTTTGCATCAAACGCAGGGCAAATTCTGTATGCAAAAAGGAACTTTCCACATGTTTGAATCGTCAACGCCGAGCAAAGGCGGAAAATTCGCACAGTACATGAACCGTATTTTTATTGACGGCTTGGCCGGCATGGCACTGGGATTGTTTGCCACACTGATTGTCGGTACCATTTTGGAACAGGTCGGCAATCTTCTGCCGCAGGACGCAGGCGCATGGCTCATTCGTATTGCCGGTGTATGCAAAGCCGTCACAGGCGCAGGCATCGGCGCCGGTGTAGCCTATAAATTAAAGGAATCTCCGCTTGTGACGTTCTCATGTGTCTCGG
>JAHZHV010000128.1 GCA_019420085.1 Christensenella sp. | reverse complement strand
GGCATACGTGCGCCGCGCCCCTGCACGGTAATCTTATCTTTTCAGAAGCGGCGTTTTCTCGCCTCCTTGCGCGCCGCCATCTTTCTTATGCGGCACACGCGCGCCGCTGCCCCTGCGCCTGTGCGGCATCCTGATCTTCTGGGATGCGGCATTTTCTTCCCCCCTTTGCGCCGCCGCCATCCTTCCCCCACGGCACACGTGCGCCACACCTCGGCTTTCACGGCAGTTCCCATCTTTTGAAAAGGCACCGTTTCCTTACACGTCGCCGCGCCCGCGATCTTTTTTTGGGAAACGCTACTTTTTGCATCTTTCACGCCGCCTGTTTTCGCACGGCACACGTGCGCCGCACGCTTCACCTTTTTAACATTGCACCGCATATAAAAAACAAAGGCGCTTTTACACCTGCCCATCGGGCGGATGCGAAAGCGCCTCTGCCTTCGTATCATTCTGCCTTTTGCGCGTCCCCGTCTGCGGGCGCGTCCTGCTGCGGCGCGTCGCCGTCAGCCGGTTCCGTCTGCGCCTCTTCCTGCGTCTGCGCATCAAATTCCGCACACTTTTTCCCGCGGCGCCCAACGACGATGCGCACGCGCGTTTTTTTCTTTTTTGGTTTCTTCTGTTTTGGCGTCTGCTGCGCGCTTTCGTCCTGCGGCGCATCACCGCCCATCGTCTGCGCAATAATCTGCGCCGCCGTATCAAAGCTGTATCCCCTGATACCGCCGGTATCCACAGGTCCATCCGGCGCATCATATGCCGCATCCACATAGGCGGGCGCCACATCCTGCGTAAAGAACGCCTCTGCCTCTGCGGCGGCGTCCTGCTGCTGTGCCACGCGCTCGCGCATACGGCGCAGCCGGCGATCGGAAGCCGTCCCGATATTGCGCCGCGTCATGCGCACACTGCGCACGAATGCCTTCGGCGCAAACGTCACGGCGCTCAGCGTCACCGTGATAAAATCCTGTGCATCCGCTTTTTTTGCCTGCAAATACTGTGCAAGCATCGTATCGGCACGCAGCCGGTCCTGCCTGGCATCGCGAATCGGACCGCGGTCCACGCCATCGCCGCCGGGCGCCGTCTCCTGTGCATCTCCGACCTGCGCTTCGCCATCCGCGCCCGCCTCCTGCACGGCCTCGACCTGCGCTTCGCCGTCCGGCGCCGTCTCCTGCACGGCCTCGACCTGCGCTTCGCCGTCCGGCGCCGTCTCCTGCACGGCCTCGACCTGCGCTTCGCCGCCGGGCGCCGTCTCCTGCACGGCCTCAACCTGCGCTTCGCCGTCCGCGCCCGCCTGCTGCGGCAGCGCCTGCTGATGCATGCCCTCCTCCAGCGCCATCAGCGCATCGTCATCGCTCTGCCAGCGCCACCACACAGACTTTTTGGCCTGTCCTTCATCCGGATAGGAATAGCGCACAAAACGGCTTCGAATGATGATGTCCGCCACCAGACAAAGAATCAAAACAACCGGCAGCCATCGCGCGATATTCTCCACCGTGCGGGAAAAGCTGCCTACATCCATACCGCCGGCCTCCACGCGATAAATCCACTGCTCGATCTTATCCGCATACTTTTGCAGCAACGTATGAAACCAGCCATCCTGCGAAAAGATGCCGCCGAAAATCGTATCCAGAAAAACAAACAAATAATTCATGTATGCTCGTCTCCAACAATCACAGTATCTGCACGGATACCGTCTCGGGCATGGTGACATAGACGTCCTTGGGCATATTCTGCGCGTTCTTCCACTGCCAAAGCAGCGTTGCGCGCTGTCCGCTGCGCAGGTTCGTCACATCGGCATACAGCACAAGGTCGCTCAGCTGTACGGCCGCCACATCGCTGCGTCTGCCGGTAACAGTCACGTCCACCGGCGCAATGCGCACGTTCAGTGCGGTTACATACGAGTCCTCACCCGTCTGGCGGCGCGCCTCCACAGCAACGTCGCGGAACGTCGCAGTCGTTTCCTCCTCCTCCACGCGCACGCGAACCTTGATGCTCTGCGGCTCGACATGCGCCGCGCCCTCGGGCAGCACAAGCTGCGCTTCCAGCGTCGTATCGGCGCTTAAATTGGATGCTTCAAGCGTCTGCGTCGTAACCTGCGCAATCTGCGAAAGTGTATTCGTCGGTGCAGCGACAGTCACATTTTCGGTCATTGGCTGGACATCCTGTATGACATAACCGCTTGCGGCGGTAATCTGCGAGGACACGGAGACGGGCACCTCGGCGGTCGGGTAATAGTGCATCGTCAGCACGACGCTCGTGGTATCGGTCTTCAAATTGCCGGTCACGGCGTGTCCGTCGGCGTCGGTGAGCACCGGCTCAAGCGTCTTGACGACGTTTTCCGCAATATCCTCCTGCGGCAGCGTCACGGTCATCTGTTCGACGCGATCCACAAGCGATACCGCGCCGGAGACCGTCACCTGCGACGGGAATAGATTGGCCTGGCTTGCCCACTGGCCCTGCGGGGCGTCGGGTACCTGCGCCTCGACCGGCACGGTGCGCGTGACAAGCTCCTCGACGTTGACGTCGATGTACGACGGGGAGACCCGGCGCACCGTCCCGTACTGGGAAGAAGCGGTAATCTCCAATCGGTAGACGCCCTCCTGCACGATGCCGGAAAGATCGGCCTGCACCGTAACGCTCTGGTCGGTGACGTAAGAGAGGCGCTCGTTATTGGCCTCAACCGTCACGCGCACCGAAACGGTCGAAGCAATATCCTCCACCAGCGCAAGGCCGCGCTCGTGCAGCACCTCGACATTGGAAAGCTGAACGGGAAGCGCGGAGACGGTTTTGGTGCGCAGCGGGTCCGTCGTCACCAGTACGTAGCTCCACAAAATAAACGCAAAGACGATTGCGGCGATCTTCATGCCGAAATTCTGCCGCATCCAGCCCCACAGGCGGCGGAAGAAGCGTTTGAAAAACGCGCCGCATTTGCGTAAAAAGCGTTTCATTTGCGTGCGCCTCCTTTCCTGCGCCGCGCCGCAAGGCGATCCCACAGCGTCGCGGTCTGCTCCGGCCTGCCGAAAAGCTGTCCCAGTGCGCGCCGCAGCGCCGCCGAGTCGTAGTTTTCATACAGCATGCCGTCATGCGCCATCGAAATGACGCCGCGCTCTTCGGAAACGACGAAGCAATACGCGTCGGAATTTTCGCTCATGCCGATACAGGCGCGGTGGCGCGTGCCAAGCGCCTGGCTGATGTCCGTGCGCTGCGTCAGCGGCAGAATACACGCGGCCGCGGCGATGCGCCCGTCGCGGATAACGACGGCGCCGTCGTGCAGCGGCGTATTGGGATAGAAAATATTTTCAATCAGTTCGCTTGTCACGCGCGCATCCACGGGCGTGCCGCTTTGCATGATCGCGTCAAGCGCCGTATCGCGCTCGACGATAATCAGCGCGCCGGTACGCGTGCGCGACATGTTGACAAGCGCGTCGAACAGCTCCTCGCCGATATAGGACTCGTCCTGCTGCGTCTGCTGCGACGTCGACAGCATCTGCGTCGCCTGACGAATGAGCTTCCCCTGCCCGATCGTCTCCAGAAGGCGGCGAATCTCCGGCTGGAACAGCACGACCATGACGATGACGCCGGAATTGATGATATACGTAAGCAGCCAGTTGAGCGTCTGCAGGCGCAGCGCCTCGCTGGCCCACGCGGCGATAATCAGCACGCCGAGGCCCTTCATGACCGAGATGGCGCGCGTCTGCCGCGTCAGCGCCAGGATCTGATAAATAATGATGGCAATAATCACGACGTCGATGACGTCACGAACGGTAAAATTTCCAAAAAAACTGCTCAGTGCATTGGCAACCGCGTCCATTTGAAAAAAAGCCGCCTCCCTTCGCCTGCTGCATCTGTTTCCTGTACCATTATAGCATACACACCGGACCTCATGTCGCGGGGCGCCAAAATATTTCTTAAAATTCTCTTGCAATTATATGTACAAAAAAAGGACCGCCCGCATTCCGGGGACGATCCGTTTTTTTGTACAGGGATTTACCGCATGGCGCGATCGATCTGCCTCCAGGCAAGCAGCGCGGCCTTCAGCGCGAAAAACAGCACGACCGTCTCAGGCACTAAAAGCGCGGCGTTCTTCAAAAGGCGCGCCGGAAGCAGCACCGCGATGGCGTCGCCGTAGAGAATCGACATCCAAAGCGAGTTCAAAAGCACGTTGCATATAAGGCTTACCAGCGCCTTTGCCGCCAGCGCGCGCAAAAGAAGGTAGCGGTCCGCGCGGCCGAACAGCGCGCGCCCATGCCCCATCGTCGTCTGTTTGTCATGCTGCGGCGCGGCGCGGTCGAATAAAAACAGCGAATAGATCAGCGCGCCGGCCATCGCCGTCAGCGTAAAGCCGAAAAAGTAGCCGCCCGTCGGATTCAGCGCCAGCGCAAGGATATCCCCCACCGCGGCGGCCGGCACCGCGGCAACCGGGCCGAACAGCATCGCCGTAGCCGCCGTGGTGACGAAGCTTATCCCCACGCGCATCTGCGGCGTAATGTAAATGCGAAGCAGTCCAAGGACGATATTCATCGCAAGCAGCGCGCCCGTCACCGCAAGCGTGCGCGGCTGACGGAACATCTGCGCCGATTTACGCAGTCTGTAAAGCATGGCTCATCCCTCCCCAACCCAATGCCGCGGCACGCACGCCGCAGCGCATATTCGCCTCCTATTATACCCCCCGCATGCACGCCTTGTCCAGCCTCATCCTTCAAAAGCGCGTGCGAAACAGAGCGATCGCCTGCGCAAAAACCCGTACCTTCGTCATGGGCAGCGTCCGCGGCGCGTACTGTGCATTGACGCAGGAAAGCGTGCAGGTTCCGTCTTTTTCGCGGCGGATGCGCCGCAGCGCCACACGCCTGCCAAAGCCCGCGAGCACGACATCCCCGTCGCGGAAATCGGCCGTGCGCTGCAAAAGCAGCGTATCCCCCTGCATCAAAAGCGGATACATCGCATCGTCCCCGATGCAAAACAGGATGTAATCCTGCGGCCGCGCCGGATCGGCAAACTGCGCCGGCAGCGGCATACGCGCCGCTTCATAGCGCAGGCGCAGCCGTCCGTCGCGCCCCATCGATGCGCCGCAGGCCACGGCAAGCGTCTCGTCCCGCACATCCGGCGCATCCGAAAAAAGCTGCCCCACCGGCACGCCCAGCGCGTCGCCCAGCGCCTGCATGCGCCAAAGCGGCGGCCGCCGCATACCGGACTCCCACGCCGCGACCGTCGACTGCGAAACGCCCGTGCGCGCGGCAAGCTGGGCCTGCGTCAGCGCGCAGCGCATGCGCAGCGCGCGAAGGTTTTGCGCAAAATTGTGCATGCGCCGTGCCTCCCTTTTCCCCTGTTTGGTTTACTTTATCACAATTCCAAATAATTTTCAATATAAATAATTTGGAATGAAACCCTGGCAGGATTGACGATCATGCATGTCAATGATAGCGTAGATATCGTAATATATCATGTTTTTCGCGCAAATTTAACCGTGGGTGACAACATGCGTATATTACAAATTGTAATATTCTATCGGAGGTAAATCTGAATGCGGCGACGGGAAAGCGAACCAGTGCGGATGCCGGATGCGGGCAGTGTGCGGCTTGACGCGCTGGGCGTCAGGCTTCTGCGTCACATGCAGCGCACCGGCGGATCGTGGCAGGCGTTTTCGCGCAACTTTATCAACGAATCCGACGCGCGCGTGGACGTCAAACGCCTGCGCGAATTCATCGCCGCCTATCATGAGCTGACGCGCGCCATCTGCGATGCGCAGCCGCCGCAGGAAGCGGCGCAGGCGGCGCAGCCGGTCGTCATATTGCCCGCCGCCGCGTTTTTGGACGAAGAATCTTCCGATTAGAAGAGGAGGTGCGAAAAAGGCGACGCAACCACATTTGAACGCCATCTGGACGCCGCAGAAAAAGCAGGCGCTGTTTTTATCGCGTACGGAATACGAAGCGCTCTACGGCGGCGCGGCCGGCGGCGGCAAGAGCGACGCGCTTTTAATCGAGGCGCTGCGGCAAATCCACATTCCGCACTACCGTGCGCTGCTGCTTCGAAAGACGGTGCCGCAGCTTGCGGAACTGATCGACCGGTCGCACGCGCTCTACGGCCCGCTTGGCATCGCCACGTACAACGCCGTGCAGCGGCAGTGGCGCTTTGCCTCCGGGGCGAAAATCACGTTCGGCTCGATGCACCATCCGCAGGACCGCACGAACTATCAGGGGCAGCGCTACGACTTAATCTGCTTTGACGAACTGACGCACTTTACCTTTGAGGAATATTCCTACATGTTTTCCCGCAACCGCCCAAGCGGACCGGGTACGCGCGTGTACATGCGCGCGGCGACGAATCCGGGCGGCGTGGGACATGCCTGGGTCAAGGAGCGGTTCGTCACCGCCGCGCCGCCGATGACGCCGATTGACGAGAAGGCGTCCTACACCGATCTTTCGGGCAGGCGGCACGAAGTGACGCGCAGCCGCATTTTCATTCCGGCCAGCGTCTTTGATAATGCGATATTGCTTGCCGATTCCCCGCAGTACGCGGCGAATCTGGCGCTTTTGCCGGAAGCCGAGCGGCAGGCGCTGCTGTACGGGTCCTGGGACAGCTTTTCCGGACAGGTCTTCTCATCCTGGCGCGACGATCCGGCGCACTATGCCGACGCGCGTCATACGCATGTGATCGAGCCGTTTGCCATCCCGCCGTCGTGGCGCATCTGGCGCGGATTCGACTTTGGCTATGCGCGGCCCTTTGCGGTGGGCTGGTTCGCGGCCGACGAACACGGGCGCATCCTCATGATCCGCGAGCTCTACGGCAGCACCGGCGCGCCCAATACGGGCGTGAAAATGCACCCGGTGCAGATTGCCGCCGAGATCCGGCGCATCGAGCAGGAGGACGAGAACCTGCGCGGCCGCCCGATTTTAAGCGTCGCGGACCCGTCGATCTTCGACGAGTCGCGCGGGGAATCGATCGCCGCGATGATGGCCGCCGCGCCGAACTTTGTGACGTTCTCTGCTGCCGACAACACGCGCATCGCCGGCAAGATGCAGCTGCACTACCGCCTGGAGGAGGACGCGCGCGGCATTCCGCGCTTTCAGGTGTTTACCACCTGCCGCAACACGCGGCGCACGCTGCCGTCGCTGACATACGACGCCCAGCACGTCGAGGACGTCGACACCGACGGCGAAGATCACCTCTACGACATGATCCGCTACGTGCTGATGGAATCGCCCATCACGCCGGTGCAGCGCCAAAGCGCCGCGCCGCCCCCGCTGCGCGACGATCCGCTGGATCTTCTGCCGCGCCGAAGGAGAAAAAAAGGCTTTTAACGCAAAAGCAAGGAGGTTTAAAGACAACAAGTGTCAGACAAAAAGGAGAAGACGCGCGTGGACTGCGCGCGCGTGCGCGAGGCCGAGACGCTTTTGAAAGAATATAAGCGCGGCAAAAGCGCGCTGGAACACCGCATTGTGGACAACGAACAGTGGTTTCGCATGCACCACGACGTCTCCCGCAGCGCAACCGAGCCGTCAAACGCGGGCGGCTGGCTGTTTAATGCGATTGCCAACAAGCATGCCGACGCGATGGACAACTACCCCGAGCCGGTGATCCTGCCGCGCGAGCAGGGCGACGTGCAGGACGCAAAGCTTTTGTCCAGCGTCATCCCCGCCATTTTGGAGCGCTGCAATTTCCGCGACGTGTACTCTGACAGCTGGTGGTACAAGCTCAAGCACGGCGCGTCCTGCTACGGCGTGTTCTGGTCCAACGAGCCCGAAGGCGGCGACGTCGTCGTGCGGCAGATCGACCTTTTGAACCTGTTCTGGGAGCCGGGGGTGACGGACCTGCAAAAAAGCCGCAACGTCTTTGCCGTGGAGCTGGTCGACCGCGATCTTCTGATGCAGCGCTATCCGGTGCTGCGCGACAGGCTCGGCACGCCGAGCGTGGAGATTACGCGCTATCTGTACGACGACTCGATCGACACCTCCGGCAAGGCCGCGGTCGTGGACTGGTACTACAAAAAGGACGGCGTGCTGCACTACTGCAAATTCTGCGCGGGACAGCCGCTGTACGCCAGTGAAAACGAGCCGGCATTAAAGACGCGCGGCTTCTACGATCACGGGCAGTATCCCTTCGTCATGGACGTGATGTACCCCATCTGCGGCTCCGTGGCGGGCTTCGGGCTTGTGGACGTCATGCGCGAGGCGCAGACGTACGTCGACCGGATGAACGCCGCGATGCTGAAAAACGCGCTGATGGCAAGCCGCAAGCGCTTCTTCATCCGCGCCGACGGCAGCGTCAACGAAGAGGAGTTCGCCGACTTTACGCGCGACTTTGTCCACGTCATGGGTTCCAACCTGGGCGAGGATTCCATCCGTGAAATCGAGACGCGCCCGCTGGATGAAATCTATGTGGCGCTTTTAAACAACAAGATTGCCGAGATCAAGGAAATCTCCGGCAACCGCGATTTTTCCCAGGGCGGCACCTCCGGCGGCGTGACCGCGGCAAGCGCCATCGCCGCGCTGCAGGAGGCGGGCAGCAAGCTGTCGCGCGACATGATCCAGGGCGGCTACCGCGCCTTCTCGCGCATCTGCCTGCTGATCGTCGAGCTCATCCGCCAGTTCTACGACGAGCCGCGCGTATTCCGCATCAGCGGCGGCGCGGGCGAACAGTTCGTGCCCTTTGACAACAGCGGCATCCGCCCCACCATACAGGGCGGCGCCTTCGGGCAGGATACCTGGCGGCGCGTGCCCGTGTTCGACATCCGCATCAGCGCCGCGCGCGCCAATCCCTTCTCCCGCGTCAGCCAAAACGAGCTGGCCTGTGAGTTCTTCCGTCTCGGGCTGTTTGATCCAAACCGTGCCAACGAAGCGCTTTCGTGCCTTTCGATGATGGACTTTGAGGGGCGCGACGAGGTCATGCGCCGCATTCGCGAAAACGCCGCGGCGCAGGCGCTGCAGGCCGCCGCGGCAGCGGCCGTCCAGACCGCTTCCATCCCCGGCGCACAGGGCTATGTCCACAGCCCCGACACCGAAACGCGCGTGCGAAGCGCACAGGGCAGCAGCGTATGACGAATATTATCATTGACAAGGGCGGCATGAGCGTCACCGCGCGCGGCCATGCGGCCGCCGGAAAGCCGGACGTGGTCTGCGCCGCGTGCAGCATGCTGATGTATGCGCTGCGCGCCTTTGCCGAGGAAAGCGGCGGCGCGGGCTTTGAGGAGGACGGCTACATGCGCGTGGAATTCCCCATCGAAGAAAACGACTATCTGTTCGGCGGCTTCGACGCCCTGTGCGAGGGGCTTCGCCTGCTGGCCGACGAATATCCGGACAACGTGCGCGTCGAAGGCTGACGCGCTGCAAACAAACAATGGACAAAGCAGGGAGGCAAACACCACATGACGCAGCAGAAAGTCAATCTTTTCCTCTTTGGCGAGGGCGCCGGCGGCGGGCAGGGAGGTGATGCGGCGGCGCAGGGCCAGACCCCCGGGCGGGGCGAGACAGCCGGCGCGCCAACGCCGCGCGTACAAACGCCCGATGCGCAAACGACGGATGCGCAGCCATCCGATGCGCCCGAAACCGATGCCCCGGAAACCGGCACGCCCGAAACCGACGCGCCCGAAACCGGCGCCGGGCAGGACGAGGCGCAAAGCGACCTTGCCAAAGAGCAGCAGGCGCGCTTTGCCGCGCGCGCCGCGTCGCTTGCCCGCTCCATCGCGCAAACGGCGCAGATCTATCCGCAGTTTGACCTGCATCGGGAAATGGAGAACCCGCGCTTCCTGCGCCTGATTGACGCAGGGCTGAGCGTGCGCGAGACGTACGAGACGCTGCACCGGGACGAGCTGCTTCGCCTGGCCGTGGAACAAAGCACGCATGCCGCGCGTCAGGCCGCCTACCACGCCATGGCCGCGCGCCGCAGCCGTCCGGAGGAAAGCGGCGCCTCGCCCGCCATCGTCACGCGCCCGGACCCCGCCGCCATGAGCCGCAGGCAGCGCGAGGAAATCTCCCGCCGCGTACTGCGCGGCGAGCGCGTCACCTTTTAACGTTTCCCACCCCTTTTCCCCAATTCCACATGCAAACCACAACGCAAGGAGGAAACCATGCA
>JAHZHV010000127.1 GCA_019420085.1 Christensenella sp. | reverse complement strand
GGTAACGCCCAAAACAAACAAGCTGTCATTTTGCTTCATACCAGGTTTTTCCCGTCTTTGCATCAACAACAAGCGGTACACGCATCGATACCACATTGCGCATGGCGTCACATACAATCTGCATAACGTCCTCTGCCAACGACTGTTCGCAATCCACAATCAATTCGTCATGCACCTGTAAAATTAACTTGGCCCGTTTTCCATCCAGCTTTTCATGTACGCGAATCATTGCAAGTTTAATAATATCCGCCGCGCTTCCCTGGATGGGCATATTCATCGCAACGCGCGCGCCGAAATTTCGCATATTATAATTGCCGGACTGCAGCTGCGGCAGTGCACGCCGTCTGCCAAACATCGTTTGTGCATAGCCAAGATCCTTTGCGCTTTGCACAAGCTGCTCCATATACTGCGTCACACCGCTGTAGGTCTGGCGATAACGTTTGATAAAATCCGCCGCCTCTGCACGGGAAATACCGATATTGCGCGAAAGACCAAAATCACTGATGCCGTAGACAATCCCAAAGTTAATTGCCTTGGCCGCGGCCCGCATCTGCTGCGTCACCTGCGCAAGCGGCACATGCCACATCTTCGATGCCGTATCGCTGTGAATGTCCAACCCCTTATCAAAGGCCTCACACATCGTCTCATCCTGCGACAAGTGTGCCAATACACGAAGCTCAATCTGAGAATAGTCGGCATCCACAAGCAGCCGATCCGGCCCGTCGCTGGAAAAAATTCGCCGCAACGTACGTCCAAGCGGCGTGCGCACGGGGATATTCTGCAAGTTCGGTTCGCTGCTTGAAATGCGGCCTGTCGCCGTAACCGTTTGATTAAACGTCGTATGAATCCTGTCATTATGATCAATCAGCGGCAGCATCCCGTCAACGTATGTTCCCTTCAGCTTTGCCGCCTGTCGATACGCCAGAATATCCACAATCATCGGACTTTGCGGCGCAAGCTGCTCCAAGACGTCCGCATCCGTGGAATACCCGCTTTTGGTCTTTTTCAAAACCGGCAGCTTCATCTTTTCAAACAAAATCGTACCAAGCTGTTTGGGACTGTTGATATTAAACTGCTCCCCGGCAGCCTGATAAATGCGCTGTGCAAGCGTATCGATCTTTTCTGATAACTCGCTTCCAATCTGACGCAGCGCCTGTGTATCGACATGAAACCCGCTGCGCTGCATATCATACAGCACATCAATCAGCGGCATTTCAATTTGCTGAAACAGCGTATCGGTTTTTTCCTGCTGCATTTTCTGCATCATCGCCTCGCGAAGCTGCAAAAGCAGCGCTGCGCCTGTCTCGCACGGCGTTTCCAAATACTGTTCCCGCAGCCGTTCAAGCGGATAAGAGGATACCGTTGCATCCAGCACATACGCCGCAAGAAGCACGTCAAAGTCCGCGTGCTGCAGCGATACCTGGAATCCATCCAGCCGCTGTTTCCATGCTTTTACATCATATAAGACCTTTGGTACATCCGCTTCAAACAGCGGCTGAAGCGCTTCGATCAGCGCCTGGAGCGCAACTGCATCTTCACAAAACAAATCCATTGCAAGCTGCACATTATACTGCACCTGTGCATCCTGCGAGAGCGTCAGCACCGTTTCGTTCATCCAGACTGCAACGGGCATCTGCTTTTCTATCATACGTGCTGCAACATCGGTAACCTGCTGCAGCGTATGCAGCTGCTCCACACGCACAAGCGCAGGTGCCGGTGCAACCGAAACTTCGCTTTCCTCCTGCTGCTGCGGCGCATGCGAGCGTACTTTCTGCAAAACACCGCGCAGGCCCAGTTTCTCCAGACGTGCCTGTACGCTTGAAACCGCAGGCCATGCAAATGCAAACTGTTCCAAATCCGCACAAAGGCCGGGCACATCACGGCAGATTTTTGCCAGTTGATAACTCAAACGCGCCTGCTGCGCATAGTTGCGCAGATTTTCACACAGTTTGGGTCCCCCTGCTTCATCCGCATGTGCAAGCGTGTTTTCAAGTGTTCCATATTTTTGCAGAAGCTTCAAAGCGGTCTTTTCCCCGACTTTGGGAACTCCGGGAATATTATCAGCCGCATCTCCCATCAGCGCTTTTAAATCGACAATACGCGCAGGTGTCAGCCCATACGTTTCAAGCAGCTTTTCTTCATCAAAAACATCAATCTGGCTGATTCCCTTGCGCGTCATCCACACGCATGTCGTCGGGCTGATCA
>JAHZHV010000126.1:1951-2260 GCA_019420085.1 Christensenella sp. | reverse complement strand
CTACATTTGTACCGAAGCCGGATACGCCGTTTCAGTGGTGTGCTCAGAATACGCAGCAGGAAATTCTGGAAAAGCAGGCCTTCCTGCGCGGTGCACTGAAACGTCGCGGTGTTTCCTATTCGTGGCATGATGCAAAATGTTCGCAGCTGGAGGCATGTTTTGCCGTCGGCGGCGCAGAGATGGGTAAAAATTCCGTCAACGCGGAGATTTCTCATATGGAATAGGTGGCGGATCCGGTTCAGGTTCTCCCAGTTTTCCCCCAGCCGGTGCATTCCGGTGTCCACGCCGATGTGAACCTGTATTTCTTTC
>JAHZHV010000126.1:0-1941 GCA_019420085.1 Christensenella sp. | reverse complement strand
GTGCTGGAACAGGCGTTTTTGCGTGGCTGTCGATTTGATGGATGGGACGAGTT
Source organism: Christensenella sp. (assembly GCA_019420085.1). Taxonomy (GTDB): domain Bacteria; phylum Bacillota; class Clostridia; order Christensenellales; family Maliibacteriaceae; genus RGIG9107. The sequence goes on along the minus strand of JAHZHV010000126.1, from coordinate 1,888 downwards.
CTTTAAATATGATACATGGATGCAGGCTTTTGCAGACTGCGGTTTGACGGTGGAGCAGATTGCCAACACGCCGCGCCAGTTGGATGCGCCACTTGCATGGGATCATATCGATTGCGGTGTGACGCGTGCGTATCTGCGTCGGGAGTGGGAGCGTGCGTGCGAAGCGCAAACGACGCGTGACTGCCGCTTAGGCTGCAATGCCTGCGGTGCAGACTGTTTCGGCGCGGGGGGATGCTTATGAGATACCTTGCTCAGTTTCGCAAAACAGGACCTGCTGCGTATATTTCTCATCTGGATCTGATGCGTGCCATGCAGCGTGCGCTGCGGCGCGCGGACGCGCCGATGTGCTATTCGCAGGGATATAATCCGCATCCGATTTTGTCTTTTGCCATGGCTTCGCCTGTAGGTATGGTTAGCCATGCCGAATATATGGATGTGCGGGTGCAGGATGATGCAGATGCTACGGCGATTACATCTTCTTTGATTGGCGTGCTGCCGCAGGGACTGGCGATTGTGCGCAGTCGTTTGGCGCCGCAGACTTACCCCACGCTGATGTCTCGTGTGGCGTTGTGTGATGCAGCGGTAACGTTTGTGCAACAGCGTGATTTGCAGGCCGAGTGGGAAGCTTTTATCCAACAGGATGAGATATTGGTGCACAAGCATAGTAAAAAGGGGCTTAGAACGGTCGATATTCGCCCTTGGATTGTGACATCTCAAATGCGGGATAATGTCCTTTCGCTGCGCCTTTGTGCCGGCAGTGCTGCAAATTTAAGCCCGATGCTGCTTGCGCAGACGTTTTGCACATATGCCGGAATCGATCCGGAATACCGCTGTTTGCAGCGTGCTCTGTGGGCGGGAAACGCCCAGAAGCCGCTTGACCTTCTGGAATTGGATGCGGAGGATGCGCAATGAAACAGATGCTCATTCGCGTGCGCGCCCATATGAAGAAAATGGCGATTCTCTGTGATGGCGATCCGGTAGAGTTTGCTTATGCCTGCGAAGATTGTGAACAGACGATGGGCAGCATCTATAAGGGACGTGTGGACAGCGTGTTGCCGGGAATGGATGCGGCTTTTGTAGATATTGGCTTGAAACGCTGTGCATTTTTGCACTTTTGTGATGCCGGTGCCTGTGGGGCAGATTTTCACTTCCATGATACGGAAAGCAAGCCTAAGGCCAAAAAGGCTCCCTTAAAGGTCGGAGACGAGGTAATTGTACAGGTTATCAAGGTCTCCGGGGGAGATAAAGGCGTTCGTTTGTCGACGAATATTACACTTCCGGGAAGACGTGTCGTTCTTCTGACAGACTCGGAAGATATTGGTGTGTCACGACGTATTACGGATGAACAGGAGCGAATCCGTCTGCGCGACGTTGCACGACGGATTTGTCCGGCGGGAATGGGCGTCATTATGCGTACAGCAGCCAGCGGCTGCGATGACGACGCCATTGCACGTGAAATCAGTTTTTTGGCCAACCGTTGGCAACAGCTGTGCAAAAAAATGACAATGCGCAATGCCCCTGCATTGATTTATGATGACAGTGACATTGTGATGCGTGCGATTCGGGATCGCTTTGATGAGACGTATGATGAAGTTTTGCTGGATGATCGGGCAAGCTATGAAAGTGCATTGTCGATGGTTGGTGTATGGGCGCCTGCATTGACCGATCGGGTACATCTTTGGACGCGCGAGCAGGAGATGTTTACAAGCTTTGGCGTGGATACGCGCGCTGCAAAGCTGATGAACCGAAAGGTTTGGCTTAAAAACGGTGGCTATCTTGTGATCGACCCTACAGAAGCGCTGACGGTTATCGACGTCAATAGCGGAAAATGTGTAGGAAAGAGCAACCACAGCGATACCATTTTGGCGGTAAATCTCCTTGCGGCAGA
>JAHZHV010000125.1:3978-7460 GCA_019420085.1 Christensenella sp. | reverse complement strand
ATGTTTGATGGTATTCAGTACCGTGGCTTTGCACAGGATCTGGTTACAACGCTTGCAATGCATTCCAGTGTACCGGTATGGAACGGATTGACCAATGAGTATCATCCGACGCAGATTCTGGCTGATTTCCTGACGATTCGGGAACGCTTTGGTGCGCTGCGGGACGTCAAATTGGTTTACATGGGCGATGCACGGTACAACATGGGAAATTCGCTGATGATTGGGTGTGCGAAGATGGGCATGCATTTTGTTGCCTGTGCGCCGAAAGCGTATTGGCCCAATGCGGCATTGCGTCAGACTTGTGCGCAGATTGCACAGGAAACAGGTGCAACACTTTCTTTCTGCGAAGATCCCATGCAGGCGGCAAAGGATGCACATGTGCTCTATACGGACGTGTGGGTTTCCATGGGCGAACCGGAAGAAGTTTGGAAGGAACGCATTGAGAGCCTCTCTCCTTATTGCGTAACACAGCAGGTGATGCAGGCGGCGCGGCAGGATGCTGTATTTATGCACTGCCTGCCTGCGTTCCATGATACCAATACGCTGATTGGACGACAGATGGGAGAACGTTTTGGACGCACATATATGGAAGTAGAGGATGCGGTTTTTGAAGGGCCACAATCGGTTGTTTTTGATGAAGCGGAAAATCGCATGCATACGATAAAAGCGGTCATGGCTGCCACGCTTTGATCAATTTCGACTTGCACGATGGCGCATAATGCGTTACTCTAAAAAATGACGGCGGCGTCTGAGGCGCGCCGGCCGAAGCAAGTGTTTTTTACTTCAGACTGCGAAACAGGGAGAAATCATGAAAAAAGGATACCTCGTATTGCAAAATGGGCAGGTGTTTGAGGGAACGGCATTCGGAGCGGATGTACCGCGCATAGGTGAGTTGGTATTTACCACAGGTATGTGCGGTTATGTTGAGACGCTGACCGATCCCAGCTATGCAGGTCAGATCGTGCTGCAGACATTTCCAATGATCGGAAATTATGGCATCATCGAAGAAGACTTTGAAGGCCAAAGTACGTTGTTCGGTTATGTTGTGCGTGAGGCGTGCGAATATCCGTCCAATTTCCGCAGTGACTACAATCTTGACGCTTATCTGAAAAAAGCCGGCGTCATGGGCCTTTGCGGTGTGGATACGCGCCAGATTACCAAGATTGTGCGTGACTGCGGTGTGATGAATGCGATGATATGCACGACTCTGCCTGAAAATCTTGATGCTATCGTTGCTTACCGGGTAGAAGGTGTTGTTGCGCAAACAACGTGCCGGCAGGAGTCGGTTTATCCGGCTGCAGATGAAGAACGTTTCCGTGTTACGCTGATTGATTATGGTGCCAAAGCCAATATTGTGCGTGAGCGTTGTGCGCGTGGATGTCGTGTGCGCGTTGTGCCGGCTACATACGATGCGGCGCAGATTCTTGAGGATGCGCCCGATGGCGTCATGTTATCCAATGGCCCCGGAGATCCGGCGGAGAATGTCTTTGCAATTGAGCAAATCCGCAAGATATTTGGAAAAGTGCCGATTTTTGGCATTTGTCTTGGACATCAGCTGGCAGCGCTTGCCAATGGCGGTCAGACGATGAAGCTGAAATATGGCCATCGTGGTGCCAATCAGCCGGTGCGTGATCTGGAACGTGGTCATACGTATATTACCAGTCAGAATCATGGCTATGCCGTTGTCAATGATAGTGTTAAAAATGCTACGACGCGCTTTGTCAATGCAAATGATGAAACGTGTGAAGGTCTGCGCTATGAAGGCGACTGCGCCATTACGGCACAGTTTCATCCGGAGGCCTGCGGCGGCCCGCGCGATACAGGCTTTTTGTTCGATGAGTTTATCAAGATGATGGAGGACAGCAAGCATGCCGCTTTGTAAGGATATTAAAAAAGTACTGGTTATTGGCTCTGGTCCCATCGTCATTGGACAGGCAGCCGAGTTTGACTATGCCGGTGCGCAGGCATGCCGCGTACTCAAGGATGCGGGTGTCAACGTTGTACTGGTCAACTCCAATCCTGCTACAATTATGACGGATAAGGCGCTGGCAGATGAGATTTATCTGGAACCGCTGACGATTGAGACAGTTAAGCGCATCATTATCAAGGAACAGCCGGACAGCATTTTGGCCGGCCTTGGCGGACAGACAGGACTGACGCTTGCTATGCAGCTTGACAAGGAGGGTTTCCTGCAGGCGCATAATGTCAGGCTTCTTGGTACGAATGCCGAGGCGATTGACAAGGCTGAGGACCGGCAAATGTTCAAAGACACCATGCAGGCAATCGGCGAACCGATTATCCCATCGGATATCACAGATAACGTCGAACATGCACTGCAGATTGCGCAGGAAATCGGTTATCCTGTCATCGTTCGTCCTGCTTTTACGTTGGGCGGGGCAGGCGGCGGCGTAGCCTATCATGAAGATGAGCTGCGCCACATTGCAAAGACAGGATTGGATGCTTCTCCCATTACGCAGATTCTGGTTGAAAAGTATATCTTTGGCTGGAAAGAAATTGAATTTGAAACGATGCGTGATGCGGCTGGCAACGTTATCGCTGTTTGCTCGATGGAGAATGTCGATCCTGTTGGCGTGCACACGGGTGATTCAATCGTTGTAGCGCCTGCGCTGACACTGTCTAACCGTGAGTATCAGATGCTGCGTACAGCAAGTCTCAACATCATTTCGGCATTGGGCATTGTTGGCGGCTGCAATTGTCAGTTTGCACTGGATCCCAACAGTTTCCAATACGCTGTGATTGAAGTGAACCCTCGTGTATCGCGTTCTTCTGCGTTGGCGAGCAAGGCTACGGGGTATCCAATTGCCAAGATTACGACGAAAATTGCACTTGGTTATACGCTTGACGAAATTAAAAATGACATCACCGGCAAAACCTGCGCCTGCTTTGAGCCGACGGTCGACTATGTTGTCGTCAAGTTCCCCAAGTGGCCGTTTGATAAGTTTGTTGATGCAAGCCGGCATCTGGGTACGCAGATGAAGGCGACCGGTGAGGTTATGTCTATCGGTCCGTGCTTTGAAATGGCATTGATGAAGGCGGTACGCGGTGCGGAGATCTCGCTTGATACGCTCAATGCGCCCCCGCAAAGCGATGCGCCTGTGCGTGAACGTTTGCGCGAGGCAGATGACAAGCGCCTGTTTACTGTGTTTGAAGCGATCAAAGCGGGCGTATCGATTGATGAGATTTTTGACATTACGCGTATTGACCGTTTCTTCCTGTATAAACTGAAGAATCTTGCTGATTTTGAGGCAGAGATTGTCGGTGGTATCAATGAGGAACAGTATCTGCGTGGCAAGCGCTTGGGGTATACGGACGATGCGCTGGCTCGTATCAGCGGCGCTCAGCTGCCTGCGCATCGCAATGCTGTGTACAAGATGGTTGATACCTGCGGCGCGGAGTTTGATGCGGAGACGCCGTATTTCTATTCGACGTATGATGAGTTCTGCGAGTCGCGTGCTTTTCAA
>JAHZHV010000125.1:0-3968 GCA_019420085.1 Christensenella sp. | reverse complement strand
GGCAAACCCGTTATTATGGTGCTTGGCTCCGGCCCGATTCGCATTGGGCAGGGGATTGAGTTTGACTATTCGTGTGTGCATTGCGTTTGGACGCTGAAGAAGCTTGGGTATGATGTTGTTATCGTAAACAATAACCCTGAAACGGTTTCCACAGATTATGACACGGCTGATCGTTTGTATTTTGAACCGTTGACGCCGGAGGATGTGATGCATATCATTCGTGCGGAAAAGCCGATTGGCGTCGTTGTGGCATTCGGCGGACAGACTGCGATTAAGCTGACAAAATTCCTGGACGAGCAGGGCATTGAGATTCTTGGCACTTCTGCCGAGAGCATCGATACGGCTGAGGACCGTGAACGTTTTGATGAACTGCTGGAGCAGTTCCGCATCAAGCGGCCGCAGGGAATGGGCGTCATGACGCTGGAAGAGGCGCTGGAAGCGGCCAATCGTTTTGGTTATCCTGTGCTGCTTCGCCCAAGCTATGTCATCGGCGGACAGAACATGTCCATTGTCCACAATGATCATGAAACGACGCTTTATATGGAACGTATTTTGTCCACGGGCATTGAAAACCCGGTGTTGGTGGATAAGTACATGTCCGGTGTGGAGTTGGAAGTTGATGTCATTTCCGATGGTCAGGATGTATTGATTCCTGGTGTGATGGAGCATATTGAGCGTGCCGGTGTGCACAGCGGTGACTCGATTGCCGTGTATCCGCCTTACAGCATCAATGATAAGATGATGCAGAAGGTTGTGGAAAGCTCCCAGAAATTGGCGCTTGCGCTGGGAACCAGGGGACTTGTCAATATTCAGTATCTGATTTGGCACAATGAACTGTATGTAATTGAGGTCAATCCCCGCGCATCGCGTACCATCCCTTACATCAGCAAAGTTACGAATGTTCCGATGGTCGATTTGGCTTCACGGGTTATGGTCGGCGAGCGTTTGCGCGATCTTGGCTATGGAACGGGGTTGTACCGTACACCGCCGTATTTTACGGTCAAAGTGCCGGTTTTCTCCTTTGAAAAGCTTACAGACGCCAATGCGTATCTGGGCCCGGAGATGAAGTCCACAGGCGAAGTGTTGGGCATTGGCAAGACGCTGAATGAGGCGTTGTTCAAAGGCCTGCTTGCCTCCGGTATTGCGCTGAAAAATCCTTTCGGTGCACAGGATGTGGGCGTGTTTATTTCCGTTGCCAAGCACGACCTGTTTGAAATCGTCGGTCTTGCCAAGAAGCTGGATGATCTTGGTATGAAGATCTATGCTACCCACGATACAGCAGAGGCAATTGTGCGGCTTGGCATTGATGTGACGCTGATTGGTGACGTGCACGAAAGCGACGAGGCGTTCCGGCTGATTGAAAGTGGAAAGATCAGCTATATCGTCTATACCGGTGCGCTGTATGATGCGACTGTCAATGATTATATCCGTTTGCATCGTGTCGCATTGTTTAACCGCGTTGCCTGCCTGACAAGCCTTGATACGGCAAATGCGTTGGCGGATATTATTAAGAGCCGCTTTAGTGAGCACAACACCGAGCTGGTGGATATCAACAATATGCGGACGCAGCGCATGCAGCTGCATTTTTCCAAGATGCAGGCCACAGGTGATGACTATATCTTCATTGAGAATTTTGACCAGTCTATCACTTGTCCGGAGAGTTTGTGCATCAGTTTGTGTGATCGCAACTACGGTGTCGGTGCGGATGGTATTGTGCTGATTGAGCGCTCAAAGGTTGCAGATGCGCGCATGCGTATGTTCAACCGTGACGGCAGTGCCGGTAAGATGGCGGGAAACAGCATCCGCTGCGTAGGAAAGTATCTGTATGACAATCGCCTTGTGAAAAAGACGGTTATGACGATTGAGACCGACAGCGGCATTAAGATTCTGACACTGTATACCAGCAACGATGAGGTTACGACCGTTACGGTTGACATGGGGCGTGCCAGCTTTGCACCGGAAGATTTGCCCTGTACGATCGAGGCGGAACGGATTGTTGATTATCCGGTGGAAATTGGCGGGGAAATGCAGCGCATTACGTGTGTGTCTGTCGGTAATCCGCATTGCGTGCTGTTTGTTGACCGCGTCGACGATGTGGATGTGGATAAAGTTGGTCCTGTTTTTGAAAACGCACCGATCTTCCCGGAACGCATCAATACGGAGTTTGTTCGTGTTGTGAATCGTTCGACCGTTAAAATGCGCGTTTATGAGCGCGGCAATGGCGAGACGATGGCTTGCGGTACCGGCGCCTGCGCGGCGGCAATTGCGGCTGTAGAGGCAGGGCTGTGCAATAAAGGTGAGGATATTACGGTCAAGGTTCGCGGTGGCGATCTGATTGTTAATTACTCTGATTTCGGTGTGACGCTGACAGGTGATGCCAAGCTTGTTTATCGTGGCGTGCTGGATTATTGAGCTAAGACTGCGCGCAGTATCAAAAAAGACTTGACACGTTATCCGTACAATGATAGAATACCTCTTGTGAAAATGCTATGACGGAATTATGCCGTTATCGGAATCTTTCAGAGAGTCGGCGGTTGCTGTGAGCCGATAGGGAAGATAACGTGCAGCCTCCCTCCCGAGCAGGATCTCCCAAATGGAAAGAGTAGGAGATCACGGATGCCCCGTTACAGGCTATGGACTTGATGGAGTCTGAATGAGAGATCGTTGCGGATGTGTTATTGTTCGTGGCGATAAGCGGGGTGGTACCGCGGAAACGTCGTTTTCGTCCCCGAGGCCGGAAGGTCTCGGGGACGTTTTTTATATAATGTCTACGAGAAAATCCGGCTGAGAAACGACGGTGAATTGGAATAGAAAAGGAGAAGTATCAGACATGCGCAAATTGATCTTTGCAGACGGAACACTTCAAAACAGCGTTGGGCAGATGAGCTTTCGGGAAAAAATTGAAACGGCCAAATTGATGGATCGTTTGGGTATTGCGGTTATTGAGACGGCAGGCGTTGGTCAGACGCGCACAGAGGCACTTTTGATTAAATCCATTGCTACGGCAGTGCAAAATGCGGTTGTCAGCGTACCGGCGGAATTGAGCGAAGAGGGCGTGCAGAAAGTTTGGGATGCTGTTGGCGGTGCAGCACACCCACGCATTAGTATCCGGGTACCGATGAGTCCTGTGCGAATGGAATATGTCTGTCATAAAAAGCCGCCGATGGTGCTTTCCATGATCCGCGTACTGGTGGCACAGGCTGCGCAGCTTTGCCCTGATGTGGAGTTCGTTGCCGACGATGCTACGCGCAGCGATTTTGCCTTCTTGTGTGAGGCCATTGGCGCAGCGCTGGAGGCGGGCGCAAAGACCGTGACGCTGTGTGATACGGCAGGCATTTTATTGCCGCAGGAACTCAATGCATTCGTTGCGCGTGTGCGCAGTGAAGCGCCGGGGATGCATGGAGCGTCTTTAGGGGTACAGTGCTCCAATGCCATGGATATGAGCTGTGCATGTGCAGTGGAAGCGATTCGCGCAGATGCCGATGAGATCAAGGTTTCTGCTTGCGATTCGCAGTATCCGTTATTGGAATCCCTTTTAAATGTACTGCGCATGCGTGCTGCGGAATTTGGTGTGGAGCTTGGCGTAGATGTCACGCGTGTTACGCGTACCTGTGAGCAGGTGCGCCAGATGAGCCAGGCGCGGCGAAGCCAAACGTCTCCTTTTGACAGCGGTGTACGGGCGGACCAGGAAGGCGCGGCACTCAGCGTTGACGACGATATGACGACTGTATGTGCAGCAGTGCGCAAACTGGGCTATGATTTAAGTGAAGAGGATGCTGCTCATGTATATGAGGCCTTCCGCAATATTGCAGATAAAAAGAGCGTTTCGCTGAAGGAGCTGGATGCAATTGTAGCAAGTTATGCTTTGCAGGTACCGGCAACCTATCATTTGGACAGCTATGTTGTCAATGCCGGCAATGTCATTGGTGCTACAGCGCATGTATGTCTGATGCGCGGCGATGAGAAAA
>JAHZHV010000124.1 GCA_019420085.1 Christensenella sp. | reverse complement strand
CGGTTGATAACACGGCGCTTGTGGAACTGACGCGTCTTGCCATGAAGGATGAGCGCTCTGTCTATCTTCGCATGGCGCGCAAGCTTCCCCGCAAAGTCTATGGTCCGGATGCAAAGTTTGAAATCGGAAAGGCCAATACGGTGCGTGAGGGCAGCGACATGACGATCATTGCGAGCGATTTGATGGTCGCATGGTCGATGGATGCTGCAGAAGAACTTGCCAAAGAAGGCATCAGCGTCAAGGTGCTTGATATGCATACGATCAAACCTATTGATCGGGAAGCTGTCATTGCGGCTGCAAAGATGGGCCCCGTTGTCACGGCGGAAAATTCTTCCATCATTGGCGGTCTTGGCAGCGCTGTGGCGGAAGTCATGGCGGAAGAAGGCATTGCCACGCGTTTTGAACGCATCGGTATCCGCGATCGTTACGGCGTTGTCGGCTTCCTGGACGACATCAGCGAAGAGCTGGAAATGACGCCGGCGCATATTGCTGCGGCTGTTCGTCGTGTAATGGGAAAGTAATCCATATGTGTGCTGCGGCAGATATGTGATCGAACATTCTGCCTGCAAGATCCATGGATACAAAAAGCCTGGGGAGATTATCCCCGGGCTTTTTTGTCTGGTTCAATTTGCATCGATTGCATTTGCCGGCGTGTCAGGCCGTTTTTTGCACCGTATCGCGTCCAGTATTGCGTGGAAGCGCGTATAAACAGCTTTTTGGAAAGCGGCATTGTGACTTGTAAAACACATTGCTCCATATGCGTAACGGCTTTGACAAAACGGCGGATTTTTCGCTTCACGAGAAAACGAAACGGAGAATCTAAAATCGCTTCACCACTGCCGATTTTTAAAACGGATGCAAACGGGTATCCGTTTTGCACGCAGAACAGGCGAACCATTTCAACTGCAACGTCATTTTGCGAAGGCTCAAGGAAGCCGCAATTGATCAAAATGGAAATGGTGGGCTTGTTCAAAGGCGGATTGCTCTGCAGTACTTTGAAAAATTGCAGAAGCGTGGAAGGGATGCCGTCTGCGTAGAGGGGAAAGACAAGAAGCAGACAGTGGGCGTCTGCGATTTGTGCGCGTACAAAATCATGATTGGTACGTGTCAGTGCTACATACTTTGTGGCCATGCTGCAATAGCCGGAAAAAAGCGCAGCGTAGCGCTTGGAATTGGAGTTGCGCGTACGGGGACTTGCGTTGATAATTAAAAGCTGTTCCATGACGCAACCTCCGCCGCAATGATCTGTGGCAGTGACTCCTGCGTACAAAAGCGAACTTGCCAACGATCAAAATTCATATTATATGCATTGCGAACCACAAGTTTTTTAAAAAGTGATTGTCCGTCGGGCGTGTCATCGCCATAGGCAAGAATAACAGCGTGCTTGGGGATAACGTCGCGCTGGAGATGATGGGTCTCCCCGTGATACATGCGGATAAATGCCTGTTGAATCGGAATTGCACGTTCCAGCATTGTTTTCATTGGCACATCATAACTGCCGTATTCAATTTTGCTGATATAAAGCAGCGTATCACTTTGCGCAATCAACGGATAGATTTGTATTGCATCATCACGAATGACGCATTTGCCGGGCGTCTTGACCCAACATCCGAAACACCCTGTGCAGGGGGCAATTTTCCGGGTCGATAAGTCGATGAAACAAGTGTCGTTGGTACAAGCGCCAATGGGAATGGAACAATCGCTTAGAATCAGTCTCATGGTCAGCTCACGCTCCGATTGCAATAAATGTATCGGATTTTAGTATAATCCTCAAAAGACGGATCCATACCAATATAAATACAAAGATGCTGTTGCATGCACATAGGTGTAACACTGATAGATGGAATGTTGGAAGTTTTTTCAAAAGATTAACAATTCTGCGACTGTTTTATGCAAAAAATGTTAAGTTGAAACGAATAGGGCGTCTGTGATATAATTCACGGTAGACGTCTTGGACGTTTGGATCAAAGCCTAAGGAGTGCACAGTTTACGATGCAGGGCAATGGAAATAACGGCGGCCGTGGCAGGTATGATGCGAATACACGCAAAGCTGCAGACCGACAGTACAATATGTATCATCAGACAGTAGGAGAGGAAGAAGGCGCGGATTATTTGCGCCGCAATGCGGACATGCATGCCGCAAGACAGCAGCATCGCAGTAATGCGGTGCCGAAGCGGGAGCAGAGGGCTGAGACGTATATGCGTCAGAGCAATCAAGGCATTGCCCCATCAAAGGGACAGACCGTTCAGGCATATCAGCAAGACAGCGCGGATGCATACCAGGACGTCTATGAGCAGGCGCCGCAGATGGAATTGGACGTACAGGAGCGGCCTGCTGTGCTGGATGTGCCGTCGCGCGAAATGCCGTTTGCTGCAGGAAATGGATCTCGCGTGCGCAGTGCGGCGATTGCTACGGTTTTAACACTGGTTTTGGCGACAGGTGGTTTTGTGACAAGCCGTATTAAAAATGCCAGGAATCAAAGTGTACTTGTCAATCCGAGTGCGTCGCCGTCGCAGGCGGTGCAGTCGCAGGAGCCTGTCGAAGTAGCAAAGATTTTATCGGTGTCATTGAACACGACAACGCCTGTTTTTGGTACATCCCGCTTGAAGATTGACTTTGAGACGGATGCGGATGGTGTTGTTCGCGTAGAAGTTCTGAATGCAGATGGCTCCCTTTTCTATTGCGTAGAGGATGCTATGCAGGTGACGGAAGGGAAAATGCGTACGTATTTTGACGGCACAGACGCCAATGGTGAGTGGATTACGCTCGGGAGTTATCAGGTGCGTGTCAGTGCGCTTCGCGCAGCACAGGAAGATCAGGGGGATGAAGAACAAAGCGCACAGACGACGGACGATATGTCCGATGAGAGTGAGCAATCACCTGTATCGACAGATGAAGCTTCGCAGCAGACGGAGTGGGTTGTGGATAACAGTATGACGGCGGACTTTACTGTCGCGCAGGAACCCTACCGTACGCCGAGCAGACGTCCGGCAATCATTGCGACGCCGACGCCGAGTGCAACGCCTACGCCGACGCCCAGTGAAACACCCACGCAGTCGCCGAGTGAGACGCCGACGCAGACACCGAGTGAAACACCGACCCAGACGCCGACGCCGACGCCCACACCGACGCCTACACCCACGCCGACGCCCACACCGACGCCCACACCGACGCCGAGTGAAACGTCTACGCCGAGTGAAACGCAGACATCTCCGACGGAAGAAGGACAGGCGTAAATACGATGACAGCAACGACTGCGACAAAGCAGCGTGATTTTGGGAGGATCATTGCAGATGAGGATAAAGCAGAGGCTTTTTAAGAATACCGCATCGCTGGTTTTGGCATTTGTCCTGGCGGTTACGGCGTTTTGTGCAGCGCTGCCCGTACATACGGCATATGCCTCCGGACTGACGCTGACGGCAAGTTCCGGTACGACGGAATTGATTGCCGCCGGACAGATTACGATTACCGGAACCATTTCCAATACCACCGGCGAGGCCATTCGCGATGTCAGACTTCAGGACATAACCCGTGTCGGCAGTCCGGTCGAGACAGGCGTTGGCGTTGCGCAGATTGATGCAGGCGGTACATATAATTACAGCGTGAATGTTACACTGTCGGATGACCGCCATTTGAATATCGGAAACGGACAGAATTATTGGCGCGTAACTTTGCAGGCCAGCGGCACAAGCGAGGGCGGTCAATCGCTTAAATCCGATCCGGTGAACGTAATCGTGACCAAAGCGGAAGCGAAGTCTTCGATGAACCTGACGCTTTCGGCCAGCAACGGCGGTACGGCCGTACCGGAAAATCAGGTTGTAACGTTTACGGTTTTGCTGGAAAATACAGGCAATACGGCGCTTTCTGATATTTCGTTGACGGATCCCACGCTTGGTACCATTGCAAGCGGCATATCGCTGGGGGTTGGAGAAAGCAAGACCGTTACGGCACAGCATACGATGCTGCAGACGATCACGGTTCGTGTAACAGCAACCGGCAAATCTGTCATTGGCGACGTTCCCGGTATGCAAATCAGCAGCGTCTCCAACGAAGTTGCCGTGACGCTTGCAGAGGCGGGATTGACGATTGATCTTACGCCAAGTACACTGGAGGTTTCCCGGGGAGATAAGGTCAGCTTTGAAGGAAAGCTGACGAATACGGGAACGATGGATATCACGCAGATCACGGTAACGGATATCTATGGCGTTGAGGTGCTCAAGGATCTGACGCTGAAGGCGGGAGAGAGCAAAGACTTTACTTACGAGACAACAATTGAAAACAGCGATCCTTATAAGGTTTATGTTACGGGCATCGGCAGTGACAACGCTGAGATTACACGTGAGTATGAGTTAAAGTTTAACGTCAAACTTTCCGAGGATGACGTGCGTGTGGATATGACGGTGGAAGCCGATTATCCTGAACTGGAAGAGCCGGATACGGTTATTTTCACGTTCGAATTCTATAATGATCGCACGGAACCGATTAATTTGCCGATGATTGTCCGGCAGGTGGATGGTCCTACATTGTTTTCTCTCGTCATCTTAAGTCCCGGTACGACAACACAGGATTATGAGATGCGTATTGAGGAAAGCTGTACGCTGCGCTTTGAACTGGTTGCCACAACCGAGGAAGGCGCGGAACTGATTGCAGGTGCGGCGGCATGCAGTATTACCGTTGCGGATCAGCCCATTAAGGACAACACGCAGGATGCTAATAAGGGCGGAAATCTGACATGGCTTTGGATTTTGCTGGGTGTTGTTGGATTCCTGTTGGTTGCCGCTGGCGTGGTATTCTTTGTTTTGATTACGCAGGAGCGCAAAAACAAAGCGCGTCGCCTGGCTTCCGGCGGAACGGATGGGTACGATCAGGATGGCTACGGCTATGATGATGGGCCATACGGCGGTGATGATGGTGATGGCGGTGGCTATTACGACGGCTATGGCTATGGCGATTATGATGGCCAGGTGGATGGTTATCAGGATGGTTACGCAGACGATGGATCGGCCTACAGCGGAAGCTATCGAAGTACGAACTATACAGGTTCCCAATTTGCAGATTCCCTGTTCAACGACTCGCAAATCGGCGTGACGCGGCGCGCTATGCCGCAGCTGACGGATGGATCCGATCCGGATTCTCGGGATAATGCGCAGCAGGATTACACGTCGCAGAGCTTCTCTTCCAGTGCGTCGACAATCTTTGGATATGATGCGCCGCAGGATGGCTACGACCTGTATGGTGGTACACCGCGTCAGGAGTTTACAAGCGGTTCTTACGTGCCGCCGCAGGATGCGCCGACATATCAGGCGCCCCCTGCAGATGATGATGCATTTTTGGATGACCTGCTTGGCGATGACTGGGCAGATGATGAAAAGAAGTGGTGAGTAAAATGAAGTATTCTTATCAGACGGATCGTGCAGTATGTTCTTCTCGCATTGATGTGGAAATCGAAGATGGTATCTTGCGCAATGCCACAATTGTAGGCGGATGCGCCGGAAATACACAGGGTGTGTGCCGGTTGGCGGTTGGACGCCCGGTGGATGAAGTTGTCAAAACGCTTTCCGGCATTCGCTGCGGCGCAAAGCCAACGTCGTGCCCTGACCAGCTGGCAAAAGCCATTGAGGAAGCATTGCGTCAGAATGCATGATGTAGTACAATAAAACAAATGCAGCAAAACGACCGCATTTTCCGCAGGGGGATGCGGTCGTTTGCATCGGAGTGTCGGCAACGTGTTTTGACGCGTTGACAATATTGTTCCTGATAAAAAGAGGAGAGAAAACGTATGATTTACAGAAAACTTGGATCAAGCGATCTGAACTGCTCGGTTGTTGGCCTTGGTACATGGGGCATGGGCGGCGACAGTTGGGCCGGCAGCGGCGATGTTGACGATGATCTGTCGATCGAGACACTGCGCGCCGGAATTGAAGCGGGTATTAACCTGATTGATACGGCACAGCCGTATGGATACGGTCATGCGGAACAGATTGTTGGACGGGCCATTGCGGGCATGCGTGACCGTGTGATTGTGGCAACCAAGTGCGTTTCCTATCAGGATGAAGACCACAATTACCACAAAGACTGGCGGCCGGATGTGCTGCGCAGACAGATTGAAGGCTCGCTGAAGCGTTTGAATGTAGACTGCATTGATCTGATGCAGGTTCATTGGCCGGATCCGGATCCGGCGCATCCGCTGGCAGATGCGTTTCGTGAACTGGATAAAATGCGCCGTGAGGGATTATTCCGTTATTTGGGCGTATCCAATTTTGATGGCGCTTTGATTGAAGAAGCCAAGCAGTACTGTCCCATTGTCAGCCTGCAGCCGCCGTATTCTCTGCTGAATCGAAGCATTGAAAAACAGATCATGCCTTACTGTGCGGCGCATGATGTTGGAATGCTGTCTTATGGTTCGATTGCCGGCGGGGTGCTCAGCGGCAAGTATAAAGAACGTCCCACTTTTGCCGATGCAAACGGACGCGATGTGCGTACCGGCTTTTATCCGTATTATTCCGAGGGAATCTGGCCTAAGACAGCCGCACTGCTGGATGAGATGCGTCGTATTGCGCAGAAAAACGATGTGCCGTGCGTTTATATTGCCATCGCCTGGGCGCTGGCGCAGCCGGGTATGACCGCCACGCTGGTGGGTGCGCGTACGCCTGAACAGGCACGCATGAATGCTGCGGCGGGCGATTTTGTCCTCAGTGATGAAGATAACGCTGCATTGACACGTCGCTGCGACGAAATTTTCGGCTAAATGTAAAAAGCTGCGTTTGTCTGCTGCAATATGACAACCGCAGCTTTTTCATACAGGAGGAATAATGACATGACAGTCAAAGAGTACTTCACACGCTATGCGTCGATCGATTCTCAATCTGATGCGGCAAGCAGTGCCGTGCCCAGCACAAAAGGACAGTTGATGCTTGCTATGGTATTGACTGGCGATCTGTGTGATTTGGGTGTATTTGCGCAGATGGATGATTATGGTTATGTGTATGCGACGATTCCGGCAACGCCGGGATACGAATCGCTGCCGTCCATTGGACTGATTGCACATATGGATACCAGCGAGGCGGCACCCGGCCGGAACGTCAAGCCGCTTATGATACAGTATTCAGGCGGAGATCTTGTGCGTGGTGATGGAGAAAATGCTGTCATGCATCCGGACGACTTTCCGGAGCTTCGTGCATATGTGGGAAAGGAATTGATTACCACAGACGGCTCGACGCTGCTGGGGGCGGACGATAAGGCGGGTATCGCCGAGATTGTTGCCTTGTGTGAAGCCCTGATGCGTCCGGATGCGGCGCCGCATGGCACGGTGCAGATCGCCTTTACGCCGGATGAGGAAATTGGACGAGGTACATCGCACTTTGATCTGGAACGCTTTGGTGCGGATTTTGCTTATACCGTCGACGGGGGCGCGCTGGGACAGGTGCAGTATGAGAATTTCAATGCTGCTTGTGCACAATTAATGATTGAAGGTGTCAGCACGCATCCCGGTCAGGCGTATGGTAAGATGATTAACGCATGTTTGCTGGCACAGGAATTTATTTCTCTTTTGCCGGTACAACAGCGTCCTGAACAGACACAGGGATATGAAGGGTTTTATCATCTGGAAAAAATGCAGGGTGTTTGTCGCAGTGCAAAACTGACATTTTTGATCCGGGATCATGATGATGCGGCGTTTGCGCAGAAAAAGCTATTTTTTCAGCATGCAGCGGATCAGTTGGCTGAAAAATATCCTGCGGTGAAAGTACAGGTGCAGATTCGGGACAATTATCGGAATATGAAGCGTGTGTTGGCGGCACATCCGCATGTCATACAGCGTGCGTTGGATGCCATGCAGGCGTGTGGTATCGA
>JAHZHV010000123.1:1915-5314 GCA_019420085.1 Christensenella sp. | reverse complement strand
CAAAGCGTCGTGATTGGTGACGGACCGGTTGATGCAGCGTTTCTTGCTATCGAGCAGATTGTCGGTCGCCATTATGAATTGGATGATTTCCAGATTCAGGCGGTCACAGAGGGACGCGAGGCCATGGGTGCTGCGTTGATCCGTTTGCGTGCGGGCGGCAAGCTGTATGCAGGCAGGGGTATTTCCACCGATATCATCGGTGCATGCATTCGGGCATATTTGAATGCGCTCAATAAAATCGTGTATGAGGAGGAACAGGCATGAAGCTTTCGTTTTCCATCAACGGCTGGGAAGGTTACAGCTGGGATGACTTTGTGAATGCTGCGCTGGAAGCAAAAGTGTCGGGTATTGAGCTGCACGGCATTCATACGGCGGAATTTACGCAAAAAAGCGGCCCGTTCCATCGCTACAATACGGCGGCGACGTTGCGGTCGATGTTTGAGAAGAAGCTGACGATCCCTTGCCTGGATGCGGTTTGCGACATTGCCAATGCAAAGCAGCAGGCGCAAAATGTTGCGGAGATTCGCGCCTGTATTGCAGCAGCGCGCGACTTAAGTGTCCCCTATGTGCGTGTACATGCTGCAAATGACGGTGTGGATGATATGCAGGCTGTGTGTGATTGCCTGGATATCGTTGTACCTGCGGCACAGGAAAGCGGTGTGACACTGCTTTTGGAGACGGTTGGTATGTTTAGTCAGACGCAGCGTCTGCGGGATGTGCTGAATCGTTTTGCAAGCGATGCATTGGCTGCGCTGTGGGATATGCATCATACCTGCCGCGCCGGTGAGAGTGCGGAGCAGACGATTACGAATCTGGGTGCATATGTACGGCATGTGCATATCAAAGATTCTATCGTGGACAATGGCAGACTTTGCTATCGCCTGATTGGCGAAGGTGATTTGCCGATCGTATCCCTTATGCAGGCCTTGTCCAGCGTCAATTACGATGGGTTTATCAGCCTGGAGTGGAATCCGCAGTGGATGCTGGACTTAACCGACATGGATGTGATTTTGACACATTTTGCCAATTACATGCATCGTTTCCAGACTCCTTCAAAGAAACAAAGCCATCGCTATTACAATGCGACACATACGGGACAGTTCCTTTGGAAGAAAGATGAACTGATTGATCTTACTTTCCCGCAGGTACTCGATCGTATGGTAGAAGAATTCCCCGATCAGTACTGTTTCCGCTATACGACACTTGATTATACGCGAACTTATGCGCAGTTCCGTGACGATGTGGATACCTTTGCACGGGCGCTGGTGGCGCTTGGTGTGCGCGCAGGCAGTCATGTGGCGATCTGGACGACGAATGTACCGCAGTGGTTCATTACGTTCTGGGCGACGTCCAAGATCGGCGCGGTTTTGGTTACCGTCAATACTGCATACAAAGTGCATGAAGCGGAATACCTGCTGCGTCAAAGTGATACGCATACGCTGATTATGGAACATGGGTTCCGTGATTCGGATTATTCTGCGATCATTCAGGAACTGTGTCCGGAACTTGCTTCTACGTCCAAAGGCGAGCAGCTGCATGCCAAGCGTCTGCCGTTTTTGCGCAATGTCATTACTGTTGGCTTTTCTCAGTGCGGCTGTCTGACATGGGAGGAAGCTTTGCAGTATGCGCAGCGTACGCCGCTTGAGAAGATTCATGCCATGGCGGCTGCTGTCGATGTTGACGACGTGTGTAACATGCAGTACACTTCCGGCACGACGGGCTTTCCAAAGGGCGTCATGCTGACGCACTATAATGTCGTCAATAACGGCAAGTACATTGGCGATCACATGGATCTGTCAACGGAGGATCGCATGATGATCCAGGTGCCGATGTTCCACTGCTTCGGGATGGTTCTTTCCATGACGGCGTGTATGACGCATGGCGCGACGATGTGCCCGCTTCCGTATTTCTCCCCCAAACCGGCGCTGGAGTGCATCAATCGGGAGAAGATTACATGCTTTAACGGCGTGCCCACCATGTTTATTGCAATGATGCAGCATGCGGATTTTGCAAAGACGGATTTCTCTCATATCCGAACAGGCATCATGGCTGGTTCAAACTGCCCTGCCGATTTGATGCAGATGGCCTCTGAACAAATGAACATGCGTCAGATTGTCAGTGTTTACGGCCAGACGGAAGCCTCGCCGGGTTGTACGATGTCAAGCTTTACCGATGATGCAGACGTACGTACGCAGACCGTTGGCAGTGCATTTGCCAATGTCGAATGCCGTATTATCGATCCGGAAACGGGACGTGAACTGCCAAATGGCGAAAATGGTGAGTTTGTTGCGCGCGGATACAACATCATGAAGGGGTATTATAAGATGCCGCGTGCTACGGCGGAGGCCATTGATCAGGATGGTTGGCTGCATACAGGCGACATTGCCTGCCGTGATGATGCGGGTAATTATCGCATCACCGGAAGGCTGAAAGATATGATCATTCGCGGGGGCGAGAATATTTACCCGCGGGAGATTGAAGAGTTCATTTTTACACACGAGAAGGTACGCGATGTTCAGGTTATCGGTGTGCCGGATAAGCGTTACGGTGAAGAGATCATGGCCTGCATCATTTTGAAAGACGGTGAGGAAATGACGCAGGAGCAAATGCGCGAATATATTACGGCCCATATGGCACGGCATAAGGTTCCGCGCTATATTGAGTTTGTAAAATCATTCCCGATGAATGCGGCGGGTAAAATTCAAAAGTTTAAAATGCGTGAGGAGGCGGTTAAACGTCTCGGTCTGGAGGAATCCTGAGGCGCAGCATATGAGATTGTATCCCCGGCACAGTATTTGTGCCGGGGATGCCTTTTTCTATGCGTTTAACATGGATTTAACATACAGCTGCCGTATATTTAACACATTTCCCATAGAATAATGACGGGAAAAAAGTTGACTTTTGGGGAGGAAAAAGGTATGTCGGGATGGACGAATGCTCTTGCCCTGATCGGCGGTCTTGCGCTGTTCCTGTTTGGTATGAGCGTGATGGGGGAAGCGCTGGAAAAACGTGCTGGGAATCAGCTGAAAAAGATTTTAAGCCGTTTGACGCGTAATAAGTGGTCGGGGTTGTTGCTGGGATTGGCTGTAACTGCGGTCATTCAAAGCTCTTCAGCGACGACCGTTATGATTGTTGGTTTCGTCAATTCAGGCCTCATGACGCTTTCTCAGGCAATCAGCGTGATTATGGGTGCCAATATTGGTACAACTGTTACTGCATGGATTTTGAGCCTGACAGGGGTAGATGGTTCGGGTTTCTTTATTCAGATGCTCAAACCCGTCAATTTTACGCCGGTTCTGGCTTTGATTGGCATTATATTGTACTTGTTTGTCAAGGACTCCAAGAAACGCGATACGGGTCTGATTCTGTTGGGATTTGCGACGCTGATGTTCGGCATGG
>JAHZHV010000123.1:0-1905 GCA_019420085.1 Christensenella sp. | reverse complement strand
GTTAAGCCGCTGGCAGAGGTTGAGTCATTCCGTAATTTGTTCCTCATATTCCAAAATCCTATTTTGGGTGTATTGGTTGGTGCGCTTGTTACGGGTATCATTCAAAGCTCGTCGGCATCGGTTGGTATTCTGCAGGCGTTGTCGGCAACCGGCCAGGTTAGCGTGGGAAGCGCGATTCCGATCATTATGGGTCAGAATATCGGTACCTGTGTTACAGCACTTTTGTCTTCGGTAGGAACGACGAAAAATGCGCGGCGTGCAGCGATGGTGCATTTGTACTTCAATATCATTGGCACGATTTTTATGATGGTGGTCTTTTATTCGGCCAATGCTATCTTCGATTTTGCTTTTGTTGACATGCAGGCGAATCAGTTTAACATCGCCGTTATTCATTCTGCGTTTAATGTAATATGCACAGCTGTGCTGCTGCCGTTTACCGGACTTTTGGAACGTCTTGCAAACTGGACTGTTCGCGAAAAACGCGGCGAGCAGATGCAAATGCTGGATGAACGTTTGCTTGCTACGCCGTCGGTGGCGATTGAACGCTGCCATAGTGTGGTTGTGACGATGGCTGATATTTGTGCAGACTCGCTGAAAAATGCAATGGGACAGCTTGTTCATTATGATGCACGTGCCTGTGATGCCATTCGTAAACAGGAGGATCAGGTTGATCGCTATGAAGATATGATCGGCACATATCTTGTGCAGATCAACAGCCGAAATATGACGGAAGCGGACAGCCGAGAGGCATCAAAACTGCTTCACATTATTGGCGATTTTGAGCGTCTTTCCGATCACGCTGTTGGAATTGTGGAATCAGCGCAGGAAATGCACGATAAGGAACTGCGTTTTTCTGATGAAGCAAACCATGAACTGGGCGTAATGATGGGGGCCCTGGCAGAAATCCTCGATCTTTCCCTGGCTGCATTTGAAAACAATGATCTGCATGCAGCCGCTTGCGTCGAGCCCTTGGAACAGGTTATTGACGAAATGAAGGACAAGCTGCGGGCGGGACATATTCGCCGTGTACAGAATGAACAGTGTACGATTGAATTGGGCTTTATTTTCTCGGATCTTTTGACTAGTCTGGAACGCGTATCCGATCACTGTGCTAATATTGCACGCTGTTTGATTGAAATCGCGCATGACGGGCTTAGTGTTCACGAATACATGCGTCAGTTGAATCCGCAGCAGAGACAAGCGTTTGAACGTACATACGAGCAGTACCGCAGCAAATACATGATGGCACTGTAAGACAATAGCAAGCTGAAAAACGGTGGACAAAAATGTCCGCCGTTTTTTTGATTTTTTTATAATGGGGGCAAGTTGTATTGACAGCGGCTTATACCATTTTGTGCAGTAAAACAGTCGATGCAATGCCAAAACATTAATATAATTATATAAAGTGTGATGCACGAAAAACCAAAGATTATATTTGAACGTGATATATTAGGTTAATTAAGGTGTGTTAAACTCTTTAAATCATTATTGAAATCAAGTAAAATCAACAAAAAATCAATAAACTAAGCGATGAAAATGTGAATGCAAAAGATGCGCACAAAATACAATTTACAATTAATATAATATTAAGATAAAGAAAAAACAGTAGACATTTTAAAAAACGCATACTACAATACAATCGATCCGTGAGGATCAAGAAAAATAACAGCAGGAGGAAGAAGAAGATGAGAAGGATGAGAGGTTTGCTGTTAGTTTTTGCATTGATGTTGGTGATTCCGTGCCTGATGCCTTATGATGGCTTTGCGCATCACGCGGATCCAGCTGTTGAATCGGTGCAGGTAGAAGAGCCGATGAACACATCGGTGTCCTATTTCCGGGAAAGCGGTGTAGATAACAGCCGTGTATGGATGGCGTTCGCAATGGCTGTTGTGGCTATTATGCCGG
>JAHZHV010000122.1:3029-5805 GCA_019420085.1 Christensenella sp. | reverse complement strand
CCGACGCCTGCAGGCCCGCAAGATTGAACGTCTTGGTCGCCGAGACACAGGTCACAACGCAATCCGCCGTATCGCTGCCGACCGATGCCGTTGGAATATGACGGTTTCCAAACAGCGTCAGGTCCGCATGAATCTCATCGCTGACGACCAGGACGCCTGCCTGTTTGCAAAGCGCCAGCATTTGCGAAAGCTCTTCGTGTGTCCAGACACGCCCCACCGGGTTATGCGGCGAACAGAGCAAAAACATCCGCACATCGGCAAGCCTGCGTGCAAAATCATCAAAATCAATCTGCCAGAGTCCATTCTGATACAAAAGCGGCGATTCCACAACACGGCGATCCCACGCCTGCACAACATCGTAAAACTCCGAATATACCGGCGTCATAATCAGCACACCGTCATCCTTTTGCGTAAACAGGCGTACCAGCGCACTTAGCGCCGGCACAACGCCAAGTGCATGCGACATCAGTTTTGTATCCGGCGTCCATCCATTTCTGTCACGCTGCCAGTCGCGCACCGCTTCGAAGTAAGAATCCGGACGCGATGTATATCCCCAAATACCCTCTGCCGCACGCGCCTGCAATGCATCGATAATCGGCTGTGCCGTCATAAAATCCATATCCGCCACCCACAGCGGCAATACATCGGCGCGTCCGAATTTTTGCATGCGCTCATCAAATTTGGCCGCATGATTCCATCCGCTGCGATCAATGACACGATCAAAATCGTAGCGCATATTACTTCACCGCCGCAATTGCTTCAATTTCCACAATGCCATCGCGCGGCAAGCGCGCCACCTGCACGGCGCTTCTTGCCGGATAACCGCCATCGCCGAAAAACGATGCATAAACCTCATTCATCGCGGCAAAGTCATTCATATCCTTCAAAAACACCGTCGTTTTAACCACATCTGCCATTGTGCAGCCGCCCGCCTGCAACACGGCAGCTAAATTCTCCAATGCGCGGCGTGTCTGCCGTGTCACATCCGGTTCCAGCGCACCCGTTTCAGGATCCGCGCCCAGCTGCCCGGAAACAAAAAGGAAATCACCGACACGCACCGCCTGCGCATATGGCCCAATGGCAGCAGGCGCCTGTTTTGTTGAAACTGTCTGTTTCATCGATGCGCTCCTCCTTAACAATCCTTTAAAATCAGTATATAATGAGAAAAAATCTCTGTCAAACAGGAGAAAGGATGCGACTTTCCTATGAACTTTACCAAAATGCACGGCGCTGGAAATGACTTCATCATCATCGAAGATCTCCACCGCCGTTTTTCCATGGATGCTCTCAGCCGCATCGCCGCAACGCTGTGCCGTCGCCGGCTCTCCATCGGTGCAGACGGCTTAATGGTGGTCGTACCCGCCCAGGCAGACGGTGACTTCCGCATGCTCTTTTTTAATGCGGATGGAAGCGTCGGGGAAATGTGCGGCAACGGCGCGCGCTGCATCGCCCGCTATGGCTATGAACACGGTTTCAGCGGTGAAACACAAAAGATCGAAACCACTGCGGGACTGGTCACAGGGCAGCGCATCGATACGCGACAATACCGCATCCGCTTAAATGATCCCACCTGCATCGATGACCCCCGTACGGTATCCATCGACGGCATTTCCTATGCCTGCGGATATATGGAACTTGGCAATCCCGGTCTGCCTCATGCCATTGTCCAGCTGGAAAACTTTGATCAGATGGATGAAAACGAACTGTTATGCCTTGGACAAAAGCTTCGCTGGAACGCAGCGTTCCCCAAGGGTGCAAACGTCACATTCTGCTATCCGGATGCGGAAAACAGCGTCGTGGCACGGACATTTGAGCGCGGCGTAGAAGGCTTTACACTCGCCTGCGGCACGGGATGCGGCTGCACGGCAAGCATTCTGTGTCTGCGCGGCGCCGTCAGCGGACAAAACACGCGCATCCGCATGCCGGGCGGTGATCTTTTTGTCACACTGACGCGTACGCAGGACGGCGGCATTCGCGACATTTTTCTGACCGGTCCGACCAACATTGTTGCCGAAGGCACCATTCGTGATGAGGATCTTATTTTGTAATCATCCCTAAAAAAGGAGCTGTATTCCATGTTTGAACCTGCTGTCTATCATGCACCGGACTTTTCAGCGCCGCTTTTTTGTCATGCGCCGGATGTGCAGAGTGCGCCGTGTCCGGCAGACGGCGTGGCGCCGGAAGGTTTTCATGCGACGTCGATGTATCCGGAATACTATAAGCTCCGCGGCCAGTGGCAGCTTGCCGCCGACAGCCGCATGGATTGCTGCGTCGTCATCTCGGCCGACGGCACGCTGCATGTGACCGAACCGCGCCGCTTAAAAGCGGCAGATCGCGTTATCCTTGGACGAAGCGAGGACGGCAGCGAAGGCATCTACCTGCATGCAACTGGCTTTTGTTCCGAAGCAGAGGCTCAGGAGGCATTTGCTTTCCGTACAGGGCGCTCGCGGGAGACGGCGTTTTCACGGGATTATGACCGTTTCTATGATCTTCTTGAATATGAACGGGAAAACGGGTTCATCGTCTGGGTTCTGGGGCCGGCGCTTGTGTTTGACTCCGACTCCCGCCGTGCCATGCAGCAGCTGATTCAGGGCGGCTATGCACACGGTCTTCTTGCCGGAAACGCCATGGCGGCACATGATCTGGAAGCCGGGTGGCTGCATACAGCGCTGGGACAGGATATTTACACGCACGCATCCGTCCCGCTTGGTCATTATCATCATCTGGATACAATTAACCGCGTGCGCCGTTTGGGCGGAATCAAAAACTTTGTACA
>JAHZHV010000122.1:1156-3019 GCA_019420085.1 Christensenella sp. | reverse complement strand
GATCAACAAAGTGCGGAGAAGCGGTTCCATTCCGCAGTTCATAAAGGACTACCGGATCGACAATGGGATCATGTACAGCATCGTCAAGAATAATATTCCCTATGTGCTGGCCGGCTCCATTCGTGACGACGGTCCCCTGCCTGAAGTTTTCGCAAATGTCTACCAGGCGCAGGATGCGATGCGGAATCTTGTGCGCCGTGCTACGACAATTGTATGCCTTGCCACACAGCTGCATACAATTGCCACGGGAAATATGACACCCAGCTTTCGCGTTATGCCGGACGGTAGTGTACGGCCTGTATATCTGTATGTCGTTGACGTTGCGGAGTTTGCCGTAAATAAGCTGCGTGATCGGGGTTCTTTAAGCGCAACCGGAATTGTCGCCAATGTGCAGGATTTTATCGTCAATGCAGCAAAAGGCGTAGGGGTATATTGAATATGCAGCAGGAAAAACATCTTTTACAGATCAACACGCGCGCCTTTATAGGCGCACTTTTGATGCTTGCCGCATTGATGATCGTGGCCTATCTTCTAACGTTTCTGGTGCCTGCAGGCGTCTATGCGCGCACAGCTGACGGTGCCATTATTGCCGGCACTTATACGCCAAGTGAAGGCGGCATATCGTTTTGGCGCTGGATCATCTCCCCCATCGCCGTGCTATTTACCGCAGGCGGCGGTACAATTGCTGCCATCATCGTCTTTTTGCTGGTCATTGGCGGCGTGTTTCATGCATTGGACGAGGCTGGCGTACTGCGTTTCATGCTGGAATCCCTCCAGTATCGCTTCCGCACAAGGCGGCACATGCTTCTTTGGGTCATGACGCTTTTTTTCATGGCGCTTGGCGCATTGGTCGGTTCTTTTGAAGAGTGCGTTCCGCTCGTACCGATTGCCGTCGCACTTTCCTGCGCCATGGGATGGGATGCGCTGACAGGACTCGGTATGAGTCTTCTGGCAGTCGGCTGCGGCTTTGCTACGGGTGTATGCAATCCCTTTACAGTCGGTGTGGCGCAGGAACTTGCCGGCTTACCCGTATTTTCCGGGATCGGCATGCGGCTGTTATCCTTTGCCGTGATCTATCCGCTTTTAATGATTTTTCTTGTACGTTATACCAGAAAAATAGAAAAGAATCCCCCGCAGAACAATATCGTTGAAGCAAAATCCGATCCGGCCCGTATGCGTGGACTGAAGTGGTTCTGCCTGTTTATCGGTATGGGCATCCTGTGCGTACTGCTTTCACCGTTTGCAGCATTTCTCCGCGATGCGGTCATGCCCCTTTTTGCACTGTTTTTTCTGCTGGCAGGCACAAGCGCCTGTCTTTCCGGCGGCATGGCTGCCCGGACGTATTGCCGCACATTCCTGCGCGGCATGCTTGCCATTCTTCCCGCTGTGGCGTTAATTCTGATGGCAAGCAGCGTGCGCGATACGCTGGAACAGGGACACATTCTCGATACGCTGCTGCATACAATTGTCACCGCTGCATCCGATGCACCGCAGCAGGTTGTCATTATCCTGATTTACGCACTGGTACTGGTGATGAACTTTTTCATCTCCTCCGGATCCGCAAAGGCATTTTTGCTGATGCCGCTGCTTTCACCGCTTGCAGACTTAACGGGTATCAGCCGCCAGCTTTGTGTCCTTGCATTTGCATACGGCGACGGATTCAGCAACGTATTTTATGCCACCAATCCTGTCCTTCTGATCAGCCTTTCGCTTGTCGGCGTCAGTTATGGCAAATGGGCACGCTGGAGCGCAAAAATTCAGCTTTGTATTCTTCTCGTCACCTGCGCTTTGCTGCTGCTTGCACATGCGATCGGCTATGGAACATAAATTCGGGCCGCAAAAAAAGTCCTTGCCATATGGGCG
>JAHZHV010000122.1:0-1146 GCA_019420085.1 Christensenella sp. | reverse complement strand
TGGAGTACAACCTTGCCAAGGTTGGGGTCGCGGGTTCGAATCCCGTCTCGCGCTGATAAAAAGCACCGTTTTGGGCGGCACTCATAAAACAGCATAAGATTGTTTTCGGGAAACGGCGTAGCTTCGGCTATGCCGTTTCTCCGTTTTGCAGGTCATTGAGCAAGGACGCAGGGAATATCCCCACAAGATCATAGGAAATGTCAATTTGCTGTTCCCGATATCCTTTTGACTTGTCCGGCGCGTGAACATATACCGCCTTTACCATATCGTTTAAGATAGCGGGCGTTAATTCGTCCAAGTCGAGATATTTCCTTACCTTGCCGATAAACCTGTCGATGTTTTCTGCCTGTTCTTCCTGCTGGTTAATCTCTTCATTCAATCGCAACAGCTTTTCCCGCAGTTCTTCCTGCTCTTGCTCGTAGTCGCCAGAGAGCATTTGAAATCTGCTGTCAGATAGTTTTCCGTTGGCGTTATCCTCGTAAATACGCTTGAAAAGACGGTCAAGTTCTTCTATCCGCCGTTCCGCTTGTGTCAGTTGCCGCCGCTTTGCCGCAAGTTCTTTTTTCGCTTCGGCTTTCTGTTTCGCACCCATAGCTTTGCGGAATTGTTCTTCGTGGTTCGCGACACAGGCAATCGTCATTCTCATGTGAGCAAGTACGCCCTGTTCCAATACCACAGCGCGGATAAAATGCGTCGGGCAAACCTCTTTCCCTTGCAGCCTTGAAGTAGAGCAGACAAAATGGTCTTGCCTTGCTTCAAAGTTCCTGCTTGTGCAGTAATACAGCTTCTCGCCGCAATCGGCGCAGCGCGCAATTCCGGAAAACATATTGGTCTTGCCCGTCCTCGTTGGGCGGCGTTTGTTCTTCCGTAATTCCTGCACCCGCGCCCATGTGGCAGCGTCAATAATCGCTTCGTGGGTATTCTCAAACACAAGCCGTTTTTCCTCTGGATTATAGCAGGTTTTCTTGCTCTTGTAGGACTGCTTGTAGGTCTTGAAGTTTACCGTATGCCCTTGATATTCCGGACGCTCCAAAATGTCGGCTATGGTATCGCTCGTCCAGCTATAGGGATTGTCCGGCGGCGCGTTCCTAGTTGCCCTGCCTGTCTGCTGAAAATGGATTGTCGGCGTTATGACTTTATCCTCTT
>JAHZHV010000121.1 GCA_019420085.1 Christensenella sp. | reverse complement strand
GGTTTCGGGGAAAAATCGGCATAGAGGCCGTTACGGTGTGCAATGGTTCGCACAACGGTCTGAAATGTCATAACGTTGTCCGCTGCTGTCAGCGGATCAGAATATCGGAAGTCAATCTCGTTTTGTCCGGGACCGGCCTCGTGATGTGAACTTTCCGGTCGAATGCCCATCTGTTCCAGTGTCAAACAGATTTCGCGACGGACATTTTCGCCTTTATCCTCCGGCGCGATATCCATGTAACCGGCTTCATCATACGGTGTCAGCGTGGACTTTCCCGCTTCATCTAACGTGAAAAGATAGAATTCCTGCTCGGCGCCAAAGTGAAAAGAAATGCCGGCTTGTTCGGCGGCTACCACGGCCTGCTGAAGCAGTGTGCGTGTATCACATTCATAGGGGACGCCGTGTAAATCGGTAATACGGCTGTACATGCGCACCACCTTGCCGTGTTCGGGTCGCCACGGCAGTACGCTCAGCGTTGCACTTTCTGGGCGCAAAAACAAATCCGAATGCGCTTCATCGCCAAATCCGCGGATGGAAGATGCATCAAAAGCAATGCCATGAGTGAAAGCACGCGGCAGTTCATCCGGCATGATGGAGATATTCTTTTGCTTGCCAAAGACATCACAGAATGCCAGGCGAATGAACTTTACGTCATCCTCCTGTACATATTGCATGACTTCTTCCTTTGAATATTGCACGGTGGCACCTCTTTTTTCTAATTTGCAACATACATCTGCTTATATGGGTTTTGACTGTCCGGTGTGATTACGGTAAAGGGCATCTGCAAAATTGCAGCGGCGTCATAGCCAAAGACTTCGCAAAACTCTGTAAGGGAATCTTTCACGCAGTCCAGATCCGTTGCATCGGCAGATTTGACGCAGACATTATGCGGGAAGGCAATATTGCCTGTATCACCGCAGAGCAGAACCTTACCGCCGTGCATGCCGGTGCATGGAAAATTTCCAACAATCTTGCGGTCACCACGCCCGATTCCCAGCACGACGATCAGACCGCCGGCCTGATATTCGCCCAGAAAGCTGCCGGCTGTGCCGCCAATGATCATGACAGGCACCTTTTGCTGATATTCCTTCATGTGAATACCTGCCCGGTATCCGGCATTGCCCTTCACATAGATTTTTCCGCCGCGCATGGCGTATCCGGCGGCATCACCGATGCTGCCGTGAACGACAATGGATCCATCGTTCATGGTATCACCGACGGCGTCCTGTGCATTTGCATTGACTGTTATACGTGCACCGTCCAGATAAGCACCAAGGGCATTGCCGGGAACACCATCAATGGTAATAGTCCTGTCTGTCATTCCGGCAGCGATAAAGCGCTGCCCACAACACCCGGTAAGGTGACAATTGCCGTTTGCGCCACGGATTTTTTGATTCACTTGTTTGAAATCCAGATTTTTGACATCCAGCAACATATATTATACCACACCTTCAAATATCGCTTTATATTCTTTATTTGTAAAATGATGTATCAACTGTACGGCAAGTGGCTGTAACACACCATCTGCCTGATCGGGAAGGGGGAGAAGATGCCGGCACTTTTTTTATTCTCCGGCATGCCGGATTCCGAGAATCTGAAGTTCCCGATCGGTCAGACCGATGCCGCGCAGCATTAGTCGGTTGCCACGCAGTGCCTCAATGGAATTGATGCCCATACCGCCCATCAGTTCCTTGATTTCATGCCGCCATGCAGTCATCAGATTGACGAGACGCGCACTGCCGACCTGCGGATCTAACCGCTTGACCAGTTCGGGACGCTGCGTGGCGATGCCCCAGTTGCACATGCCGCTTTGGCATGTTCTGCAAAGGTGGCAGCCCAGCGCCAGCAGTGCGGCGGTTGCGACATAGCAGGCGTCTGCGCCCAGTGCAACAGCCTTGACCACGTCCGCAGCGCTGCGGATACTGCCGCCGGCGACAATGGAGACGTTATTGCGAATGCCCTCCTGACGCAGGCGTGTGTCAACTGCGGCAAGTGCAAGTTCAATCGGAATTCCGACATTGTCACGAATTCTCGTAGGAGCTGCGCCCGTGCCGCCGCGGAATCCGTCTATGGCAATGATGTCCGCACCGCTTCGCGCAATGCCGCTTGCGATCGCTGCGATGTTGTGAACAGCTGCAACTTTAACGATGACAGGCTTTTTGTATTCGGTGGCTTCTTTCAGAGAAAAAACAAGCTGTCTAAGATCTTCAATGGAGTAGATGTCATGATGCGGTGCGGGAGAAATGGCATCCGATCCTTCCGGAATCATGCGGGTGCGGGAAACGTCGCCGACAATTTTCGTGCCGGGCAGATGTCCGCCAATTCCAGGTTTTGCACCTTGCCCCATCTTGATCTCGATGGCAGCGCCGGCTTCCAGATAATCTTTATAAACGCCGAAACGTCCGGAGGCGACCTGTACAATGGTATTGGGACCGTAGCAGTAGAAGTCTTCGTGCAGACCGCCTTCGCCGGTGTTGTAGAAGATACCCAGCTTTTCGGCGGCCACCGCCAGCGCCTTGTGTGCATTGTAGCTGATAGAACCATAACTCATAGCGGAGAACATAACAGGCATGGAAAGTGCAAGCTGCGGTTCCAGTTCCGGTATCATGTTGCCTGCATCGTCGCGATGGATGCGTGACGGCTTTTTGCCCAGAAAAACTTTTGTCTCCATCGGTTCACGCAGTGGATCAATCGACGGGTTTGTCACCTGGGACGCATTGATCAGGATTTTATCCCAGTAAACCGGCAGCGGGTGCGGATTACCCATGGATGAAAGCAACACGCCACCGCTGTTTGCCTGCTTGTAGATTTCGCGAATGGTATCATCCTGCCAGTTGGCGTTTTCGCGCAGCCGGCAATCGCTCTTGACAATTTTCAGCGCGCGGGTTGGACAAAGGGACACGCAGCGCTGGCAGTTGACGCATTTGGACTCGTCAGACACCATAATGTTTCGATCCGCATCATACTGATGTACGCCGTTTGCACACTGCTGTTGACAGACGCGGCAGCTGATGCAGCGGCTTTCGTTTCGGATTACTTCAAATTCGGGATATACAAATGCAATGCCCATTAGAATGCACCATCCTTTACACGCACAATGACAGGTTCGCCGCCCGCCGGCGCATAGATATCCTCTGCATCCGGCTCCATGACGCGGACTGCCGCCTCTTCGCTTGCGATAAATACCCTGTCGTCTTTTTTGCCAACGACCATGGAACGAAGCTTCAAACGGTCGTTCAGCGCCATCAGACCGCCGTCAAAGCCCAATACGATGGAAAACGGACCTGTAATCAGCAGGCTGGAAAAGACGGTGCGCAGGTACTGCATCTGCTGCGCCTGCTTGGTGTCTGCGTTTGATTGAATGGTACTCCAAAACGGCGCGGCGATAACCTGCGCTGCTTCTTCCAGGGAAAGCTTTTGTACGCGCAGCAGATAATCCATGATATAAGTAATGACCTCGGTATCGGTCTGCAGCGTGCATTTATAACCGAACATTTCGATAAAACGACGGTTTGCATCATAGGATGAAATTTCGCCGTTGTGCACGATGGAATAATCAAGAAGCGTGAAAGGATGTGCGCCGCCCCACCAGCCAGGCGTATTGGTGGGATAGCGCCCGTGGGCAGTCCAGCAATACCCTTCATACTCGTCCAGACGGTAAAAAATACCGACGTCCTCGGGGAACCCCACTGCTTTGAATGTTCCCATGTTTTTGCCGCTTGAAAAGACGTATGCGCCGGGAAGATGCGTATTGATGTGCATAACGCTTCGCGCAACAAATTCCTTTTCATCCAACTGATGTGCGGATAATACGGATTGCAGCGGTGCGACAAAGTAGCGCCAGATGATCGGCTCGTTCGTAATAGCGGGAATTTTGCGCGTGGGAATGATTTCCGATTGGACGATTTCAAAACGTTCATGCAGAAACTGTTCGCATGTTTTGCGTGAGGTTCGATCATCAAAGAACATGTGCAGTGCGTAAAACTGCTTATACTGTGGATAAATGCCATATGCGGCGAATCCGCCGCCAAGGCCATTGGAACGGTCGTGCATCGGCTTCATGGCTTCCATAATGCTGTGTCCCGTCATTTTGCGTCCGGTAGTGGAAATGACGGCGGCAATCGCGCATCCGGATGGGATCCGGACTTGCCCCTCGATCGGATTCATAGCGGCTGCGTTCCTTTCTGGTAAGAAATAAAAAAGAAAAGGCGCTCACTTTGACATAGGGAATTCCCTGGTCAAAATGAACGCCTTTGCTCATTCGCCGGTATTATACAAAGGATTGGCCGCATTGTCAATGACCCTGCAGCAATACAAAAAAATTTTTGAAAAATGAAAAAATGGGTTGACAAGAAGCCGGAGGGCGGTATAAAATGCCGCTCGTGAAGGCAAAGGCGTCTTTCATGCAACAAGCATTGAAGGCGCCTTTGCCTTTTGTTTATTTTTTACTGGAAGAAGGAGTTTGGATTATGCGCATGGTACCGGATTATTTCGCAAGCAAGGTTTTTGACGACAGAGTCATGAAGGCAACATTGCCGGCGAAAGTCTACAATTCCCTTCGCCGGACGATCGATGAGGGACAGAATCTGGATATCAGCGTAGCAAATGCAGTCGCTGCTGCGATGAAGGATTGGGCGCTGCAGCAGGGAGCGACGCATTATACGCACTGGTTCCAGCCGCTGACGGGTATCACGGCGGAAAAACATGACAGCTTTATTTCGCCTTCGCCGGATGGCGGCGTGATCATGGAGTTTTCCGGTAAGGAATTGATTAAAGGTGAACCGGATGCC
Source organism: Christensenella sp. (assembly GCA_019420085.1). Lineage (GTDB taxonomy): Bacteria > Bacillota > Clostridia > Christensenellales > Maliibacteriaceae > RGIG9107. The sequence goes on along the minus strand of JAHZHV010000121.1, from coordinate 175 downwards.
TCGTCTTTTCCTTCGGGTGGACTGCGTGCGACCTTTGAAGCGCGCGGTTATACCGCTTGGGACCCGACGTCGTATGCGTTTATTAAGGGAAAGACTTTGTGCATTCCCACTGCGTTCTGCTCCTATGGGGGCGAGGCGCTGGACAAAAAGACGCCGCTGCTTCGTTCCATGGAAG
>JAHZHV010000120.1:1134-8489 GCA_019420085.1 Christensenella sp. | reverse complement strand
TACTGCAAGCGCAGCCAAAATTCCATTTTCTCCCGCAAAAAGGACAAGGCAGCTTCCCATCGCGATCTGCACACAGCCGTTAACAAGCGTCCCGACATCACCGCTTTTTTCAAAGACAGCACATGTAACGCGTACGGCACCATACAAAAAGAGCATCGTACCCAATACGCGGGATGAAAATATGACGCCGCCAATATTTGCCAAAAGCATGATTGCGCCGAAAACAACAAAATAGACACTGCCCAGTACCGTTGCCAGGCTCTGATCCGTTCGAATTGCCGCACGCAGCTTTACAGCACCAAACACCAGGCATAACAAACCAAGCAAAAACATCATTTTCACACTGAAACTGCGACAATGAAACAAAGTGGCCGTTGCAAGCAGCGTACAAAACAACCCGCAAAGAAGCGCAGGCGCAGCGCTGTCCTGCATAAAATGCACCATTATCTTTTTCTTCTGTTCCATCATTTTCACGATCTCCCCCCGTTTTTTCATTAGCATGCCATATTCAGGGAAAAATCATGCGCACAAATATCAAAAAAGCTTCCTGCAGCAAATGCCTTTCGAGGAAGCTTTTTTTCAATGCGGTTTCGAACAAAAACCGCAATTTTTCATAATTCGCTTTTATTACGGTACCTGCGTTTTAAATGTTCGCGACCGGAAATTAAATTATCACTGAAAACGTCAATGCTCTCCAACGCGCGTCCCGTGCCAATTGCAACGCAGGATATTGCATCCTCTGCCACATAACAGGGAACCTTTGTATGTTCGCTGATCAACCGATCCAACCCATACAACAGCGCGCCGCCGCCCGTCATGACAATGCCGCGCTGGCTGATATCAGAAGCAAGTTCCGGCGGTGTGCGTTCCAGCACCAGACAAATCGCCTCTATGATGCTGGCAAGCGGTTCCTCCAGTGCATCGATCATTTCATCACTGCCGACACTGACAGTATTGGGCAATCCATTCAAAAGATTGCGGCCTGTCACTTCCATATAGATCGTCTCTCTGCGCGGAAATGCGCAGCCGACATTTTTTTTGATTTCCTCTGCGGTTCGCTCTCCGATGAGCAGATTATGCCTGCGGCGCATGTGCCGCATGATTGCATCATCAAATTTATCGCCCGCAACCTTGATGGTCTCTGCAACAACCAGCGACGAAAGGGAAATCACTGCAACGTCAGTCGTGCCGCCGCCAATATCCACGACCATGCTGCCGTACGGTTTTGCAATATCCATTCCTGCGCCAATCGCTGCCGCCAGCGGCTCCTCGATCAGATACGTATCCCGCGCGCCCGCATCAATCGTTGCGTCAATCACACTGCGGCGTTCGACCTCTGTCACGCCCGCCGGCACACAGACCACAACACGCGGCCGGAAGATCAGCCGCTGCCCCACAACTTTCTTTACAAAATAGCGCAGCATGCGTTCCGTCACATCGTAATCAGAGATCACACCGTCACGAAGCGGACGAATCGCAGCGATGCGCTCAGGCGTGCGACCCAGCATACGCCTTGCTTCCTCTCCCACAGCAAGGATCCGCCCTGTTTCCACATCCATTGCCAAAACAGACGGTTCATTGAGCACAATGCCCTTATTTTTTACATAAACCAGCACGCTTGCCGTTCCAAGATCAATGCCGATATCCTGATTTCCAAACCAATTCACGTCTTTGCCTCACCTTCGCAGAAGATCGTTTCGCCCGAAGCGATCGTCCGTTTCAGTATACTCCAGGCAAAGCATTCTGTTCAAGTCTGCCCATGTAACAGTTTTTTCGCAACTTCCGCATGCAAGGCGCATACACTGAACAAGCGGAAACACCGGCACAAATGTCCGTATTCTTTCAAAAAGGGGGGAGGTTGTCTGACAGACATCGAACTTTTCGCGCGTCTGATCCAATGTGAAGCCGGTGGAGAAGGCATCACCGGAATGAAAGCCGTGGCAAGCGTCGTAATGAACCGCGTCCTTGTCGACTACGGAGAATACGGCCGCCTTGTCAATTCCATTCCGGAAGTCATCTATCAAACCGGTCAGTTCGACTGTGCGCGCACGACGCTGTACGGACAGTACAATCCGCAAAACATCTATAACATGACGCCCGAACAAATCCACTATGACATTGCCTACTGGGCAATTGCCGGAAACCGTATACCCAGCGTGGGTTATGCATTGTGGTATTTTAATCCTTTTTCGGATTCCTGTCCGGAGAATTTTCCTTCAGGCGTCGGACAGTTTGTCGTACGCATCGGCGATCACTGTTTCTACAATCCCACAGAGGCATACGCCTATACTTAAACTACAACGGAGGTCTTCATGAACAATTACAACCCCTCTGCACAGCCCGGCATCAACACACCACCGCCGGAGGATTTTAACACAATTGCCATGCAGGGTTCCTTCCAGAATATTCTGCAGGATAATCTTGGCGCCTATGTGCAAATTGAATTTCTGCTTGGCACGCAAGGCATGACAAGCCGCCTTGGCGTATTGTATTCCGTCGGCCGCAATTATGTGGTTCTGCATGATGTCGGCAATAAAAACTACATTGTCTGTGACATATTCTCCATCAAATTTGTTACATTCTTCTCCCCCGACGGACAAAGCGGTTACATTTTCCCTTCCGTACGTGATGCACAGCAGGATACCTCTTCTACTATGCAGGATGCAGCGATGCAGCAGCAGAATATGCAGCGGCAGCAGCAAACCATGCAGCGGCAGCAGCAAACCATGCAGCAGCAGCAGCAGCAGAATATGCAGCAAAATATGCAGCATATGAACGGCTCCCGCTGCGGCATGCCGCGTTAAAGTTTTCCCGCCAATTGAAAAAAGCGGCATTGTTAACCTTTTTGGGTGTTAACAATGCCGCTTTTTATTTACCTTTTATTCCCCATGATCCTGCCGGTCATGCCGTGCGTTGTCCCTGCTGCGGCTTTTCAACGCATCATGCGCTTGATCTGCCCTTTGCCGCAGGCTGCCGGCAACGCGTTGTGCCTGCGAGCGCGCATTCTGCAGCCAGCGCTGCGTCCGCGTCGGCGGCGTAATTGCCTGCAGATCCGCCTTTGCGCAGCGCATTGCCTGTTTTTCCTCAGTCCGAAAATTCTCCTCGTATGTCAACTCATACAATTCACGCCACAATCTGGCCGCATGTTGATAGTCTGCAACGCTCTGCCGGCTGGGCGATTGCAGCTTGGCCCGTGCACCATATACATAAGCGCACGATTGCCAAACCAATGCCGAGGTACTGTGCTGTGTCATGGGCTCAATCCGCTGCAGTGCATCGTCGGCAATTTGCAGTGCATCTTCCTTTTCGGCCTGCACAGCACTGCAGGCATGTTTTTGTATTGCCTGGCAAAGCGCAACAACAGTTTGTGCATCGCTCTGCTGCTCCAGAACGCGCTCCCACAGTGACATGGCCTGTTCAAACGCCTGACACGCACCTTGCGCATCCGATTGATGACAGCAAACATCTCCCAGTCGCGCAAAGGCTTTTGCAAGCGTACGCATCGTCTGTATCTGCTGCATATCCTGCCGCTGGCATAACGCAACGCAGCGCGAAAAAGCTGTTCGTGCAGCAGCATAATCACCATCCATGAAGTCCAGTTCGCCGCGAAGATCCAGATAACCGATCAACGCTGCGCGCGTGTGCACGGTATCCGTTTGATTCGTTTGAAATTCCTGCCATAGAAGCGCCGTATCCGTACAAAGCCGCATCAGCGCATGATCCTGCTGTTCGATCGCCTGTTGCGTCAATGCATCCAATTGCGACAAAATCCATTCCACCTGTGCCGGCGTGCATGTATCAATCCGCGCAAAGCACCAATGCGCATAACGGCAAAAAGATTGTACCGTCAATGCAAAATCATCCCGCTCGCATGCAAATGTCCAGATCCTGTGTGCATGATCCTGGCAAATCTGAATCGCCTGCGGGTCATGTGCATGCTGCAGATAAGTATCACAGATTTCCAAAGTGCGAACGGCAAGCATACGCGCACGTATGAGCTTATCCTGACGTATAAAATGCTGCATTAATACATCAGCATCACGCAGCGTCTGGCGCAGCTGTTTGAATGTTGTACACATCACCGCTTCTGCCAAAATCCTTGCCGCTTCTTCCAGCAGCCGATTGCACATTTGCGCATCATAAGCGCAGCCTATGCGGTATCTGCCGCAATCGGCCAGACATATCAGCGCACCAACATGCCGCATCTGCGCCGCACGCGATAAAAGCTGCATGCTTTGCGCAATATCCCGCGGCCGGCCGAAGCCATAAAGGCACAATAATGCGCCCTCATATAAACTTTGTGCATCAAGCTGGTCGATATGCAGCATCTGCTGCAATACGCCGGCCGCCGCCCATAAGTCATACCCGTCACAAAAACATGTAATTCCTGAGAAAACGCTCTGGACTTGTTCGCGCGTGACAGTCGAATCCAGAATTGCCGCAACGGGAATACCAGCCTGTTTGGCCGCATCACATGCACTGCGGCACAGCGCATCTGCAAGAGTCTGATCGTCCACAAACATCACCGCAGCGCTGCAATTTTTCCATGCATCCGCAGCGGCAGCAATCACACCGACGCCAACAAGGGGCTGCTGTGTTTGCAGGATTTGGACCAACTGTAAAACATCCTCATCTTTACGGCTGATCACGGCAACAAACGGCGTATGCTGCATCAAGGCACGCCTTTTATCTTCATCCGCGACTGCAAACTTCAGATACTCTGCAAAATCCGCCTCGTCCGCAGGCACATACGCAAAGCCATCCTCTTTTTTATTGTCATCAAGCATGACGACAGGCATATCCATATCCGCCTGCGACAGCGTTTGTCCGCCGTCACATATTCGCAAATCCGCCTGCGCAAGCTTCTTACAATCTATTCTTTCAAACGACGCGTCCAGCATTTTATCCACACGTGCACGCAACTGTGCGTCCCCGTCGATACAAACAGTTCTGTTCCGCTGGATACGGGCAAAGCGCATATTCTCCCTATCTTCCATTTTCTCTCACTCGCTTCCAACGTTTGAATCCGGCATCATATGCCGCCGTTCTGCTATTATATCCTGCCAATGTGCTTTTCTCAACCACTGTTGCACATAAAAAAGTATTGACATGACTATGATCCCCATGCTATAGTCAGCTAAACCGTTGAGGGAAAATAGTAACATATCTTTCCTGTCGTACAGAGAGCCGCCGTTGCTGCAAGATGCGGTCGACACAGGATATGCGAATGGCTTCCCGAGGGCAAACCGAAAGCGTCGCAAAGCGCGTATAGGGGCGACGGAGCAGGCGCTTCGTTATCAACGTCGGCATATGATCGTATGCGCAAAGGCGGGTATCAAAAAGATGATACCAAGCAGGGTGGCACCGCAGGATGCTTGTAAACAGGCTCTTGTCCCGGCAATTAGTTTTCCGGAGACAGAGCTTTTTTTGTTACCGGAAATCTGTAACCAAATCCCCAAGAACATCGCAGCAACACAATGACAAGGAGGTTACAACCATGAAACAGGATGTTCCCTACAAAATTTATCTGGATGAAAAAGATATGCCGCGGCAATGGTACAACGTGCGCGCCGATATGCAGGAAAAACCTGCACCGCTTCTGAATCCTGCAACGATGCAGCCGATGCAGTTCAGCGATCTGCAGCCAGTCTTTTGTGATGAACTGATTCGCCAGGAGTTAGATAACGACACACGCTACTTTGATATTCCGGAACCGATTTTGAACTTCTACCGCATGTACCGGCCATCTCCGCTGGTTCGCGCCTACTTCCTGGAAAAAAAGCTCCAGACGCCTGCTAAAATCTATTATAAATTTGAAGGCAACAATACAAGCGGCAGTCATAAGCTCAATTCTGCCATTGCGCAGGCCTATTATGCCAAACAGCAGGGACTGCGCGGCGTAACAACCGAAACCGGCGCAGGCCAATGGGGAACCGCATTGTCGATGGCATGCTCTTACTTTGATCTTGCCTGCGAGGTCTATATGGTCAAAGTTTCCTATGAGCAAAAACCGTTCCGCCGCGAAGTCATGCGCACCTATGGCGCGTCTGTCACGCCTTCCCCCTCTCAGGAAACATGCGTAGGACGCAAAATTCTTGCCGAACATCCCAACACAACCGGCAGTCTGGGCTGTGCAATTTCAGAAGCGGTGGAAGCCGCAACAAGCAAAGAAGGCTATCGCTATGTGCTGGGCAGCGTCTTAAATCAGGTGCTTTTGCATCAGTCGATCATCGGCATGGAAACAAAGGCAGCGCTTGATGCATATGGCATCGTGCCCGATGTCATTATCGGCTGTGCCGGCGGCGGCTCCAATCTGGGCGGACTGATTTCACCCTTTATGGGAGAAAAATTGCGCGGAGAACGTGACTACCGTTTCATCGCCGTAGAACCGGCCTCTTGTCCAAGCTTTACACGCGGAAAGTATCTGTATGACTTCTGTGATACCGGCATGGTCTGTCCGCTTGCAAAGATGTATACGTTGGGTAGCGGATACATTCCCTCCGCCAGTCACGCCGGCGGTTTGCGCTATCACGGCATGAGCAGCATCCTGTCCAAGCTCTATGATGACGGGCTCATGGAAGCCGTTTCTGTCAAACAGACAGACGTCTTTGCCGCGGCAGAGCTGTTTGCCCGCGTGGAAGGTACACTTCCGGCACCGGAGAGCAGCCATGCCATTCTGGCCGCAATCAACGAAGCCCTGCGCTGCAAACAGACCGGCCAGGAGGAGACCATTGTCTTCGGTCTGACCGGCACCGGATACTTTGACATGCTTGCCTACGAGAAATTCCACGACGGAAAAATGGAGGACTATCTTCCTACGGATGAAGAACTCGCCCGCAGCATTGCACCTGCACAGCAACTTTCCTGCAATCGCTGACATTTCGTAATATAGGAACCGACTGCTGTGCACAAACAGCACGAGTCTGAAAAAGCTTGTATTGCAGACGCCGGATACTGCTCTGACCGCAGTGTCCGGCATTTTTCTTTTCCTGCATCGGTACACACCTGACTTGTACATCGGCATGTATTTTCCGTCAATGGCGCGCATATATCTGTATCACAGTCGCAGGTAATGGAGTTGAGTCGATGTATACCGATGTAGAGGAAAGAGCCGTTCGCCTCGGCCGTTACATTGCCGAGACGGGCTGTACCGTCCGCCAGGCCGCAGCCGTATTCTGTATCAGTAAATCCACGGTACACAAAGATATTTCCGAGCGCTTGCCGCACATCAACGCAACGCTTGGAAAGCTTGTGCGTGAAATACTGGACAGGAACAAAGCCGAACGCCATATTCGCGGCGGACTTGCCACGCAAAGAAAATACCGCGCCTGAAGCATTTGCCTGCAAATGCAAAA
>JAHZHV010000120.1:0-1124 GCA_019420085.1 Christensenella sp. | reverse complement strand
CCGAAGCGGCACATGCCGCTTCGGCTTTTCCATGATCGATTAAGTCCCTTCCGCAAATCGATTTGGCTCAACCAGCCACGCATTATCGTAATCCAGTGTATTCAGGCTACCGCGAAGCAAGCGTTTGTAATAATACTCCACCTTCGTATCTGCATACACCTGTTCGATGGCATCCACATAGGCCACACCTTTTTGCGTATCCAGCAGATCCTGCTGAATCTGGTCGTAAATCTCATCCAACGCAACCGTATGCTCCGGATACACTTCCATTGCATAAATAATATGATAACCATAATCCGTCAGGACAAGATCACTGATCTGGCCTTCTCGTGTCAGTTCCAGACTTGCCTGGCGGAACGCTTCAGCATAGTCCATACTGTCGCGGCAGACAAGATATCCTTCCGCACGCTGGCTTTGCGTCATCATTCCCGGGTCATCGCCGTATTCGACAATCAGATCGTCAAAGTTCTCCCCATTTTGCGCACGCTCCAGCGCCTCCTGTGCACGATCCTCAATCTGCTTTGCACTTTCCTGGCACAATTCGTCCGCGGCTGCATCATCGCCATCACTGCGCAGCTGATTGATTTCGGCCTGTACCGTTTCGTCGAATCCAATCAGGATATGTTTGACCCGCACAACATTGCCGGGATAGTAGACAATAAGCGTTCCATTTTTCAGATATGAGACAACGCCATTGGTGTCCTCGCCAAACTGTTCTTTTTGCTGCTGCAGGATCTCGTCATAATATTCCTGCACCTGCTGCTCGTCCGCCGTAATATCTGCGCCATAGTACTCGCGAAGCAGATCCTCAATTACCTCATTTTCAGCCTGCCGCAAATCCATTTCACGACTGAATTCGAACTGTTCCTCCATCATCAGCGCTACGCTTTCCTGCGCAATTTGTGAAAGATCACTCTGCTGTGTCTGTCCGTCCTGCGGCTGATAGCTGTCAAGCAAAGACTCCTCTGCCTGCGCAAGACGTTCATCATACAATTCATCCGCCCGTGCAACGACACGTGCAAAATTCTCATCTGTCAGCGGATACAATCCAAGCGTGCGCGCCTGTTCCCTGCGGATAACCGCCTTGACCATATCCTGCAGCAGATTCTGCAAAACTGTGGAAA
>JAHZHV010000012.1 GCA_019420085.1 Christensenella sp. | reverse complement strand
GACGGACAAAAATTCATGGCGATCTTTCTCCTCGGCGCAGCCTTTTCCGGCGGACATTCCGATATATCGAGTTTTGCGGTTCCGGTGTGGTTGATGATACTTTGTTCTGCCGTTATGGGTCTCGGGACCTCTATCGGTGGCTATCGGATCATTAAATCGGTCGGAATGGACATGGTGAAGCTCAAACCGTATCAAGGCTTTTCTGCGGACTTGGCAGCCACCCTTTGCCTGCTGTTTTCTTCACTTGCCGGGATCCCTGTCAGTACAACGCATACAAAGACAACCGCCATCATGGGGGTAGGAGCTGCGAGAAGAATGAGCAATGTGAATTGGAAAATCGTCAAAGAACTGGTCTTGACATGGGTGTTTACATTTCCGGGATGTGGAGTATTGGGCTTTATTATGGCAAAGCTCTTTTTGCATATGTTTGCATAAGAAAAGGAGAATGAAAGATGACGAAAAAACGCAACGATTATTTTGAAATGATCAAACATCAGGTTTCTTACAGCGTGAAGGCCTCCAATTTATTGGAGGAAATTTTATGCAAATATGATGCGGAGAGCATCAATGCCTATCGAGGCCAAATGCACCGGATTGAGCAAGAAGCGGATGTTGTTCACCACGATATCTTAAATAGGCTGTCTGTTGAATTTATAACACCTATAGATCAGGAGGATATTCTTCGGCTGGTCCAGATCATTGACGACATAACAGACGCTATCGATGAAGTAATCCTGGACGCTTATATGTATCACATTGATGCGATTCCTGAGAATACGGCGGAGCTTTCCCGAATTGTCAATAGGTGTGTTAAGGCGTTGCAGGAAGCAGCAGACGAATTAAAGAACTTTAAAAAACCGGATTCTTTGAGAGCCTTGATTGTAAAGGTCAATGATATAGAAATTGAGGCTGACAATGTTTATACCGATGCCATATACAGGCTGTTCCGCTCCTCGTCGGATGTTAAAGCATTGTTGGGAGCAAAGGCTATATACGAAAGTCTTGAACATTGCTGTGACTTGTGTGAGCACGCCACTGATGTGATCGAACGGGTTATCATTAAAAATTCATAATAAGACGAAGGAGAAAACAAGTATGAATTTGGACTCAGACCCGGACCCTGACCGAGATAATTTCCGTATGATTCGTAATAGATACCTGGAATAGTGTGAGAGGCGTTTTGTAAACACTGTTAGCGAACACCAACTGTTAAATTTCTGTCTACGATTCAAATCGCCATTACGCTGTCAGGCTTTCTGGGCAGCGCATTTGCGGCTGACGGTTTTTCGGATCCGCTTGTTGATTGGCCTGTCGGCTTAGGGGCTACTTTGTCCAGAAACACCTTGGATACCCTATCCGTAATTTTTATTACACTTGTCCTGTCTTACTTTACACTGATTTTCGGCGAATTGGTTCCCAAGAGAATTGCCATGAAAAAATCCGAAGCGCCGGCCCTCAAGGTGTCCGGTATTGTCAGTGGGATCTCGGTTTTGTTTAAACCGATCGTGTGGCTCTTGTCCGTTTCAACAAATACCGTGCTAAGGATGCTTGGTATCGATCCTAACGAAACGGAAGAACAAATTTGTGAAGACGATATACGCATGATGGTCGAAACAGGCGGTGAAACCGGCGCCATCGATAAATATGAACAGATTTTCATACAGAATGTATTCGAGTTTGATGATCTGTCGGTCGGGGAGATCCTTACACATCGCACTGATTTGACAATGCTTTGGTTGGAGGATACCGATGAAACTTGGGAGAAGGTCATACGCAGCAGTAGTTTTTCACGATATCCCGTTTGTGACGGTTCTCCCGACAGAGTTGTGGGTGTGCTGAATGCGAAGGTTTATTTAAGAGAAAAGGACAAAAGCCGGGATAACATTATGTGCTCGGCATTAGAACCGGCGTACTTTGTGCCGGAAACAGTGAAGGCTGATGTCCTGTTTCGAAATATGAAACAGACGCATAATACATTTGCTGTTGTTTTGGATGAATACGGTGGTCTGACAGGCGTTGTCACAATACAGGATCTGATTGAAAAACTTGTCGGGGCGCTTCAGGAAAAACCTTCAATTTCGGAAACGGCAGAACCTCAAATCAAGCAAATAGATTGCAACACATGGGAAATCAGCGGCAATGCTGAGCTTGACGAAATAGAGAGGGCGACAGGTGTTACTTCAGTTAGACCTCCTTTGATTTCTGCTCTTATAGTAACGGAGAACACAGAAATAATTAAATGTGCGGAGAAGGAAGAGTGCCAAATGATTTTCGCTTGGTATTCTTGATTTTTCTCGGAAAGTAATAGGAGTGTATAAGAGAAACAAAGGATTTAAGGACTTTTTGCAAGGAATCCGGCCAGCGAATTTTGGCATTTTTCATTTCATAAATCTGAAAAGGTACCGTTCCAACTCCCCATATAATAAAATCACCGAGAAATGCTTTTTGCTTCTCTCGGTGATTTTATTTGCCTTTGCTACGCCTGATAAACTGTTTTGTTCAATACTTCGTTATCAGTCCGTAGCATCTGCCGGCGTTTTTTTATGCCTGTCCAGCGGCCATGCGCGCCGCCTGTTCCATATGCTCCATCGCGCAGATCACCTGCGGATCATCCTTTTTCAGCTGCCTGGCACGCACAAGATACAGCTGATGCCACAGCTGGAAACTGTCCTGATAAACCTGCGCCGCATCCAGCGCAAGCGCCAGATTTTCAAGCGCCGTCAGCGTATAGGGATGTTCTTCCCCGAACACCTGTACATAGCCTTTGGCCGCCTGTTTGTGCATTCGTATCGCATCCTCCATGGCGCCGGTATGCATCAGACTTTTGGCAAGATTGTTCATCGCCGCAAGCGTATCCGGATGCATGGGACCAAAATGCGCCGTGCGCAGGCGCAGAACCTCGCGCCGCAGGGAAAGCGCACGTTCCTGCTGTCCCCGCGCCGCACACGCGGCCGCCTCGTCGCGCATGGCGGATACCGCCGCGGCATCGTAATTGTCCGCAGCACCGGCATCCGCCGCGGCATCGGCATCCGCCGCGGCATCGGCATCCGCCACAGCATCGGCATCCGCCGCGGCATCGGCATCCATCGCCGCATCTGCATCCATCACATCATCTGCATCCGCCGCAGCATCGGCATCCATCGCCGCATCTGCATCCATCACATCGTCTGCATCCATCACATCGTCGGCATCCATCGCATCATCGGCCGCGGCATCGGCATCCCGTGCGCGGCATACCGCAAGAAGCGCTTCGGCTTCCTGCTGCCTGCCCTGCTGCAAAAGCGCCTGTGCCGTGCGCCGCAGTGCGTCAAACACGGCGTCGTCATCCTGTGCCAGCAGCGCATCCGGGAACTGTTCAAACACGCGCAGTGCAAGCTCATAGACGCCGCTTTCAGCCGCTGCGACAAACCAAAGCGGCACAAGATCCTCCCCAAAATCGCCCTGCGTACGCTGGCAGCATTCATACAGCGCGCCGCACAGGCGGCAAACACACGACGGATTCCCCTGCGCGGCCGCATGCGCCGCAAGTTCGGCAAGCGGCTGCAGCACGCTTTCGTCCTGATCGTCGTGCCGCAGGCACCAAAGACAAAGCGCCTCCATCTGTTCCCATTGCCGTGCGCGAAGCAGCGCGGCAAGATACAGGTGCGCCGCCTGACGCAGCGCCTGTTCATCCCGCGGCTCAGCCGCCCGGCAGCTTTGAAATACGACGCGCAAGAGTGCCGCACAGCGTGCATGCTCGCCCATGGTTTCATACACGCCGGCAAGGGTCCGCATTGCATCCAGCGTGCGCGGATCCTGCGCGCCGCGCCCGTCCAGCAATCGCTGGATGATGCGCGAATACAGTCCGACCGCGCGCTGCGTATCGCCTGCCTTGTGAAATACCTGCGCCGTCCAAAGCGCAATGCGCTCATGATACGCGCTGTCCTTTGGCAGCGCTTCCTGCACGCGGCTTAAAAGCAAAAGCGCCTGATCGAAGTCGCCGCTGCCGCAAAGCGCGTCAATCTGCGCAGCAAGCGCCGTATCCGCAGCGGTGTCCGGCGCCAAAAGTCCGCTTTGCGCCGCCACGACAAACGCCGTCTCCACATCCGGGCGGCGATCATCCTGCCCCTGACGCTTTGCAAAGCGCACGGACATCTGCGCTTCTTCCACAAAGATTGCATCCTGCAAAGGCGCGTCCGGCAAAGGCTGTGCCGGATGATCCTGCGCATCGCACCAGGCGGACGTACCGGTATGAAGATACGCCTGCGCCCTGGAAAGCAGCGGATGTACGCCGTCAAAATGCGTCTGAATTGCACGCACGCAAAGCGCCGCACTGCGCGCGGCGGATTCTTCATCCCCCACGGCGGAAAAGCAGCGCGCCAGAAGGAGCGTCGCGTCGACCATGCTTTCCCTGTCGCGGCAGCGCGCGCTCATGGCACAGGCGTCCTTTAACACCGACAGTGCGCGCGCATTTTGTCCGCTTCGCATAAGCGCCTCGGCATCGTCGGCAAGAATCATCGCGCAAAGCGCACTATCCTGCGGGGGAAGCACCGCCTCGATCTTCAGAATATATGCGCCTGTCTGCTGCGGCTGCGCTGCGCGCAAAAGCGGCCGAAGGCGCGTGCAATAGGTCGCGGCATCGGCATCCTGCACGCCCTCCTGCCGCAGTTTCTGCACAAAGTGCAGCACCAGCCGTTCCAGCTGCTGCTGCGATATATTCTCTTGCGGCGCCTGCCTTATGTCCATTTCGTGTCTCCCATGTGCTGCGTTTTGAAAAAAATTATATCCGTGTTCCCTGCGTCTGTCAACGCGCGGCATGTCCGTTCTCGGCCCATGCCCTGCGCATGCGCCTGCAAAAACCACCGTTTTTGCACGCATCCGCGCCGCGCATCACCGCCGCTTTTGGCATGCGCGCTTTTTTCAGTACAATATCCACGGCGCACCCTGCGGCTGGATTTGTTTCCCGATCCGCAGCGCTTCCTCCACGGCGTCCACCACGGCCTGATCTTCCGCGCCCATAAATAAGGAAATCGGAAAAACCGCCAAAG